>CAXTOD010000034.1:0-15097 GCA_964245705.1 uncultured Acetobacteraceae bacterium | reverse complement strand
AGGCTGCGCTGGCGTCGGGCCGCGGCGTGCGCCGTACGCTCGCGGCCGTCGTGCTGGCCGGAATGCTGGCCTGGCGCGACGAGGCGGAGGAGGGCGAGCCGGAGCCCGACGGCGCCCGGCTGCTTTGAGGGACCATCAAAACCCGACCTGCGGTTGTGCGGACAGGCCCAGGTCACGGGATCGGCCTCCCTCCCGCAGGAAGCGGGAGGATCGCCGTCATGCGGCCGAGTCCCGTTCGCCGACCATCCTTCGTGCTCCGCCAGCGGCGGTGGAGAACCGTTCCCGCCGACCGGTCCTAGATCATCAGCCCGCCGGAAACCTCGATCCGCTGGGCGTTGATCCAGCGATTGTCCTCGGACAGCAGGGAGGCGATCATCGGGCCGATGTCGTCGGGCAGGCCCGGTCGACCCAGCGCGGTGGCTTCGGAGACGCGGCGGTTCACCTCCGGGTTGTCGCGCACCATGCCGCCGCTGAAGTCGGTCTGCACGGCGCCGGGCGCCACGACGTTGACCGCGATCCGCCGGTCCCCGAGCTCCTTCGCCAGGTACCTGGTCAGCACCTCGACCGCCCCCTTCATCGAGGCATAGGCGGCGCTGCCGGGATAGGTGATCCGCGTCAACCCCGACGACACGTTCACGATCCGGCCGCCGTCGGCGATCAGCGGCAGAAGCGCCTGCGTCAGAAAGAACACGCCCTTGAGGTGGACGCGGTAGAGCGCGTCGAAATCCTCCTCGGTCACCTCCGCGATCGGCGCATGATGCGAGGTGCCGGCGTTGTTGACCAGGAAGTCGAACCGGTCGGCGTTCCAGCCGTCCAGCACCTCCCGGACCTCGGCCACGAAGCCGGCGATGCCGGCGCCGTTCCCGGTATCGAGCCGGAGTGCCGCCGCACGCGCCCCCGCCCGTTCCACCGCCGCGACCACCTCGTCGGCGGCGGCGCGGTTGCTGTTGTAGGTGAAGATCGAGCCGACGCCGCGGCGGGCAAGCGCTTCCACCGTCGACCGGCCAAGGCCGCGGCTGCCGCCGGTGACGAGCGCGATCGGAAACTGTGCCGGCATGGAACCTCCACTGGTTGACGGCCTCGATCTGGGGTCCGGCCTGCCGCCGGGAAGATCGCGATTGCCGTCAGCATTGTTTTGCTGGACGGAATTGTCGTCATGGACCGGCTCGCCAGCCTTGAACTGTTCGTACGCATCGTCGACCGGGGCAGCTTCCGCGTTGCCGCCGCTGACCTCGGCGTTTCGCGCCCCGTCGCGACCGCCGCGATCAAGGCGCTGGAACAACGGCTCGGCGCGCGGCTGCTGCAACGCTCAACGCGCCACGTCCAGCCGACCGTCGAGGGCAGGGCCTACTACGGACGCTGCGTGGCGATCCTCGCGGACATGGAGGATGCCGACCGGAGTGCTGGCGGCGCGGTGGCCGGGCTGGTGCGGGTCGACGTCGTGGGCAACCTGGCGCGCACGATGCTGCTGCCGGCGCTGCCCGCCTTCCTGGCCCGGCATCCGGCGCTCACCGTGCATCTCGGAGAGGGCGAGCGCTTCATCGACCTGGTGCGCGAGGGCGTCGACTGCGTGGTGCGCGCCGGCACGCTCGACGACAGCGGAATGGTCGCGCGGCAGCTGGGCGTCATGGAGGAGATCACCTGCGCCAGTCCGGCCTACCTTGCCGGACATGGCGTTCCCGTATCGCCCGGGCGGCTGCACGGCCACGTGATGGTCGGCTTCGTGTCGTCGCGCACCGGTCGGCCGCTGCCGCTGGAGTTCACGGTCGACGGCACGACCACCGAGGTGACGCTGCCGGCGCGGGTGCTGGTCAGCGGCGCGGACACCAGCGCCGCGGCGGCGTTGCTCGGGCTGGGCCTGGTCCAGGCGCCGCGCCACCGTTTCGCAGCCGACCTCGCCTCGGGCGCCCTGGTGGAGGTGCTGGCCGACTTTCCGCCGACCCCGACGCCTATCTCCGTCCTCTACCCGAGCAGCCGCCAGCTGTCTCCGCGGGTAAGGGTCTTCGTAGACTGGCTGATCGACACGATCGGGCCGCAACTCGCGCCCGTCCGGAAGCCGTGAGCGGACGACGTCATCCGGTCTCGATCCGCCAGGAAACGCGACCGCGGGAAGGACCGTCATGCAGTCCGGCTCGATGGGCTGGACCGGCCGCATGTCCGGCAGGTCACCGGAGGCGGACGGGGCCCGGCACCGGAAGCACGGCGGTCGCCGGGCTGGTGATCCCGGCCGCCGCACACCCGCTGCGATCGGTAGCCGAAATCACGTTCAGGAAGGTGGAAACAGAAAATACCGTACCGGCTTGCGTAAATGCGCCGGTTGTTTTCAGATGACGCCGCCGCACAGGAACACCACCCCGTGGACGTGGAACGTGTGCCGGCAGGACAGGAGGAACCGCCATGGCCAAGGAGATCCGGCTCAACGCGTTCGACATGAACTGCGTCGGGCACCAGGCGTCGGGCCTGTGGCGCCATCCCCGCGACCGCTCGGCGCAGTACAACACGCTCGGCTACTGGACCCACCTGGCGCAGGTGCTGGAGCGCGGGCTGTTCGATGGGCTGTTCCTGGCCGACGTGCTGGGCGTCTACGACGTGTTCGGCGGCAACGCCGACGCGGCGCTGCGCAACGCCGCACAGGTGCCGGTGAACGACCCGGCGATGCTGGTGTCGGCGATGGCGGCCGTGACCCGGAACCTCGGCTTCGGCCTGACCTGCACCCTGTCCTACGAGCACCCGTTTCCGTTCGCGCGCCGCATGTCGACGCTCGACCACCTGACGGAGGGGCGGATCGGCTGGAACATCGTGACCGGCTACCTCAACAGCGCCGCCAAGGGTGCGGGCGGACGCGACCAGACCGCGCACGACACCCGCTACGAGATCGCCGACGAGTACATGCAGGTGGTCTACGCCCTGTGGGAAGGCTCCTGGGCTGACGACGCGGTCCACCGCGACCCGGCGCGCGGCGTGTTCACCGACTCGTCGCGGGTGCGCAAGGTCCACCACGCCGGCACGCACTTCCAGGTCGACGCCCTGCACCTGTGCGAGCCGTCGCCGCAGCGCACGCCGCTGCTCTACCAGGCCGGCGCCTCATCCAGGGGCAAGGACTTCGCCGCCGGCCACGCCGAGTGCGTGTTCCTGGCCGGCCCGTCGGCCAAGGTGACGGCGGCCACGGTGCGCGACCTGCGCGGGCGTGCTGCGGCGCAGGGCCGGCCGGAGGGTGCGATCCTGATCTTCTCGCTGCTGACGATCATCACCGGCGCGGACGACGCGGCGGCGGAGGCGAAGTGGCAGGAGTACCGCCGCCACGCCAGCACCGAGGGCGCGCTCACGCTGATGTCCGGCTGGACCGGCGTCGACTTCTCCGCCTACGCCCCCGACGAGCCGGTCCGGCAGATACGCAACGACGCGATCCATTCAGCGATGGACGCGCTGACGGTGGACGATCCGACGCGGGTCTGGACCGTGCGCGAGCTGGGCGAGCACGCGGCGATCGGCGGCCTCGGCACCACGCTGGTGGGCGGCCCGGGCCGCGTCGCCGACGCGCTGGAAGCCTGGATCGAGGAGACCGGGGTGGACGGCTTCAACCTGGCCTACGCCGTCACCCCGGAAACCTTCGAGGACGTCGTCGCCTACGTGGTGCCCGAGCTGCAGCGGCGCGGGCGCTACAAGACCGCCTACGCGCCGGGCACGCTGCGTCACAAGCTGTTCGGGCGCGGCGACCGGCTCGGCGCCGAGCATCCGGGCGGTCGGCATCGCTTTCCGGCGGCGGATCGGCTAGCGGATCAGGCTGCGGAGTAGCGCCGCCGGCGCCCGCCCCAGCCCCGGACGGGAGACGATGACCGATCCCAAGCAGCTTCACGTCAACCTGTTCGAGATGAACTGCGTCAGCCACATCATGCACGGCTTCTGGGTGCATCCCGGCAACAACCGCCACCGCTTCAACGACCTCGAGTTCTGGACCGAGACCGCGCGGATGGCCGAGCACGGCTGCTTCGACGCGGTGTTCCTGGCCGACGTGATCGGCACCTACGACCGGTTCCGCGACGGCCCCGAGACCGCGCTGCGCGAGGCAATGCAGATCCCGTCCAACGACCCGCTGCTGCTGATCCCGGCCATGGCCGGCGTCACCCGCCACCTGGGGTACGGCGCCACCTTTTCCACCAGCTACGAGCCGCCCTTCGCCTTTGCGCGCCGCATGTCCACGCTCGACCACCTTTCCAGGGGGCGGGTGGGCTGGAACATCGTCACCTCCTACCTGCCGAACGCGGCGCGCAACTTCGGCCTGCCCGACGAGGTGCCGCACGACCGCCGCTACGAGATCGCCGACGAGTATCTCGACGTGCTCTACAAGCTTTGGGAAGGCTCCTGGGACGACGACGCGGTGGTCCGCGACCAGGAGCGTCGGATCTACGCCGAGCCGTCGCGGGTCCGCTACATCGACCACGTGGGCGAGCATTTCAGCGTCAAGGGGCCGCACCTGTGCGAGCCGTCGCCGCAGCGCACGCCGCTGCTGTACCAGGCTTCCGGCTCCGCCGCCGGACTCGAGTTCGCGGCGCGCCACGCCGAGGTGCTGTTCATCGGCGGCCACACACCGGCGCAGGTGCGCGCCAACATTGCCCGCGTGCGCAGCCGGGTGGTGGCGCACGGGCGCAGCGCGGACGCCGTCAAGTTCGTGGTGATGGCCGGGATCGTGGTCGGGCGCACCGACACGGAGGTGGCGGACAAGCTCGCCACCTACCGGTCCCTGGTCAGCGTGGAGGGCGCGCTGGCGCACGCGCTGACCGCGATCGACATCACGGCCTTTCCGCCGGAGCTGACGCTGGGCGAGCTGATCGACCGCGGCGAGCCGGACGCGCACACCCTGCTCCGCCGCTTCCGGCGCGAGCAGACGGTGGGCGAGGCGCTCGCGCAGATGAGGGGCCTGAGCGAGGGCCGGTTCTTCGTGTCCGGCATCCCGGACGTGGTGTGCGACGAGATCGAGCGCTGGCTGGACGAGGACGGCATCGACGGCATCAACCTGCGCCAGTACCTGTCGTTCGAGACCATGCGCGACTTCATCGAGCTGGTGGTGCCGGAGCTGCGCCGCCGCGGCCGGTACCGCACCGCCTACGCCGACGGCGAGACCCTGCGCGAGCGCACCTTCGGCCCCGGGCGCTCCCGGCTGCCGGCCGAGCACTTCGCCGCGCGCTACCGCGACCCGGCGATGCTGGCCGCACCGGTCGACCGGCTGCGCTTCCCCCGCAACCCGGACTGACGCATCCCGGGCGGCACGACAGCCTGGCCCGCCATCATGCGTGAAGGCTTCCGGTCCGGATCGCGAGGGATCGCCTGCGTATCATCGGCGACCGGCAGCCGGAGCGGAAAACAGGTTCGACATCTCGTTCCGCCAGGCAAACGCAGGCTCCAGCCAATGCAGCGCGCTATATTGGGTTGCAGTGCTTGAATAGCGTTCCACTCATACGAGTGCAATCCGGAGATATACAGGCATGGGTTTACGATGTTGCCGGGCTTCGTTGTGTCCTGCCGTTGAAGCACTGGCGCTCGGCGGGTTTTGACTGTGTTAACGCCTTCATGACGGCCAAATAGATTGACACGCACCGGAAGATCCGAAATATGAAGATCTCGTTAAACAATTTTGACACGGTCTAGCTATTTGGATCCACCTCTGCCGAGGGTATTGCCGCATGCTGGATTTCGTGACGACGACAAGCCTCCCGAAGTTCTTCAAGATCGGGCGCGGCGTCGCCCGGAAGATCCCGGTCATCCTCGACCAGCACGACCTGGACTTCGGCTGCATCGCCATCCTGTCCGGAAGGCACTTCTCCGCCCGGGTCGCCCAGGACATCGCGACGACTCTGCCGTCGTCGATCAGGGTGATCCAGATCAGCATCGACCACGCGTCCGAAGCGGTGGCGCTCGAGGTGCACAGGCAGTGCGTTCTCCACGACGTCGACCTCATCCTGAGCGTCGGCGGGGGGTCCGTGATCGACGTCGGCAAGCGGATCCATCGCCTTCACATGATCAAGAACATCGCCGTGCCGACGATCATCTCCAACGACGGCCTGATGTCGCCGATCTCGGTCCTGAAGGACAACCAGGGCCGCTCCTCCAGCATCCCCGCCGTCAGCCCGATCGGCGCCATCATCGACCTCGACCTGATCCGCCTGGCGCCGCTGCGCTACCTGGTCGCGGCCGCGGGCGACATCCTGTCGAACCTGTCCGCCGCGACGGACTGGGCGCGCCTGACCAACAAGGGCACGACGCCGGACTTCAACGACATCGCCTACCAGCTCTCGATCGGCGCCGCGCAGTCGCTCATCAACTACCGGAACGCCCGCTTCGACGACGACGTCTTCGTCGAGAACATCGTGCGGTGCCAGATCTATTCCGGCGTGGCGATGACGCTGGCCGGATCGAGCAGGCCCTGCAGCGGTGCCGAGCACCTGATCTCGCACTCCATCGACTCACTGGGCTTCACCGCAAGGAACATGCTGCACGGGATCCAGGTCGGTTCCGTGTCGCTGTTCGTCCTGTGGCTGCTCGGCGAGGACATGGCGGGCCCGATCGGCTTTGCCAGGAGGATCGGTCTTCCTCTCGATTGGCGGCAGCTCGGTGCCGGCATGGAGGACAGCCTGCCGCAGATCGTGTCCGCCGCCCGGACCGTCCGTCCCGGACGCGAAACGATCCTGGACGACCACACGGATGACGGGCTTCTCGACGCCTGCGACCGGTTCGTGCGCGAGAACATCTGGGAAATGTCCTGAAACGCCGATGACAACCGTTGTCGGCGTCCCCCGGTCCCCCGGACACCTCCCGGACGGCCTGTCCCAGCCGCACGACGTGCCGGCCCGCGGACAGGCAGGACAGGAGGACGGCAGGCGCAACCTGGCGCTGGGAAAGCCCGCGACCCAGAGCTCCGTCTCGCCCTGGTCGAACCGGGACACCGTCGGCCTGGACGCGCAGGGCGCCGTCGACGGCGACCTCGACGTTGAGTACGGGTTCCACACCAACCCGGAGAAGAACCCCTGGTGGCAGGTCGACCTTCAGGGCCTGTTCCTGGTCGAGGAGGTCCGGATCCACAATCGGCGGCACTGCGCCGCGCGGCTGAGCTTCTTCAGCCTCCTGACGTCGATCGACGGGATGGACTGGCAGATCGCCTTCCGGAAGCTCGACACCAGCGTGTTCGGGGGAACCAGCCCGGCCCCCTACGTCGCCAGCCTTGACGGCAGCCAGCCGGTCCGGTTCGTGCGCGTCAGGCTCGACGGCAACCACCCGCTTCACTTCGTGGAATGCGAGGTCTTCGGGACGGAGATGGCACCGGACGCGTCGAAGGCGGTGCTGAACCGCCTGGATGCCGGCCGCTACCAGCAGGCCTTCGCCCGGTTCCTGGACCTGGCGAAGGACGCCTCCATCGACGACAGGGAGGCCGAGGTCATGAGGATGGCCTGCGTCGCCATCCTGGACGGCACGGACCGGTTGCAGGAGATCGTCAAGACGGCGAACAGGACCTTTGACGTCGTGCAGGACGCCGTCAGGCTCGTCCACGGCCCGGATCGCGTGCTGGGCCCGCACGGCGTGACCCGGGGCCTCAAGGCGATGTCCGGCAGGGAAAAGGTCTGCGTGCTGGACGCGATCGAGCGCTTCTTCGCGACGCTGAAGCGCGACCTGCAGCTGGACGCGTTCTTCGTTGCCGGAAGCCTGCTGGGTTTCATTCGGGAAGGCGCGTTCCTCGGGCACGACGACGACTACGACACCGCCTACCTGTCGAACGAGCACACGCCGGTGAACATCGTGATGGAGCGCTGGGACATCCATCGCTACATCCGGTCGATCGAGGGCCTCAAGGTCAACGAGTGCACCGGCGGCCACTTCCACATCAAGGTGAAGGGCGAGTTCGAGTTCACGTTCGACCTGTTCAGTTGCTGGGAGCAGGACGGGCTGTTCTCGCAGTTCCCGACGGCACCGAGGCAGATCCCGATCTGCGACATGCTGCCGGTGAAGACCATTCCGGTCTACGGCGTGCCGGTCACGGTGCCGAACCGTCCGGAACGCCTGCTGGCGCTGAACTACGGGGAGAACTGGAGGACGCCGGACCCGACCTTCACCTTCGACTGGAGCAAGGTGTCGCGGTCCTACGACTTCCTCCTGTACAACAAGCTCGACAGGAGCCTGGCGGAGGTGCTGTCCGGCATCGAGCTGGTCCTCGACGACCTCCGGGTCCTGGAGGCCGAGGAGGTGGCGGCGGTCCTGGCGACGGGCCTGCACGACCTGCAGACCGGAGCCGCCCCGGCGCAGGCCGGACGTCCCGGCATCGTGGTGCTCGACGGAACCCGGATGGAGCGCTACCTGGAGCAGGTCGCCGAGGTGGCCCGCATCGTCGAGGATCATGGCGCCAGCCTGCGCTTCGTCGGCCAGACGCAGGACGGCCGGATCCTGGCGCGCCTGTCCCCTCCCCAAAGAACGGCAAGGGCGGCGTCGCGCCCGCATGAAGGTGATGCGTGAGCCACATCCTCGTCGTCGGCGTGTTCGACCTGTTCCATTCGGGCCACGTCGAGCTGCTGCGCCGTTCGCGCGAGCTCGGCACCCGGCTGACCGTGCTCCTCAACGGCGACGAGATTACCGAGCGCTACAAGCGCCGCCCGATCATGACCGAGCAGCACAGGCTCGCGGTCGTGCAGGCCTGCCGCTACGTCGACCAGGCGCTCCTGGCCCACAGCCTTGACATCAGGCACCACCTCGTGGACCTGAAGGTCGACCGGATCGTGCATGGCGACGACTGGGAACGCCAATCGTACCTCAGGCAGATCAAGTGCGACGACGCGTTCCTCGGCCTTCACGGCGTCGAGCTCGTGATGGTGCCCTATACCGGCGGGATCAGCACGTCGATGATCATCGACAGGTGCAGGACCGTCGAGCGCGCCCCGGCCGTCGCGCCGGAAGCGGGGCTTCGTCGACTGGCCTGACGACCGGACCGGACATGCGCCCGGCCCGCCTCCGGCCTGCCGGATGGCCCCCGCCGATCCGATCACGGGCTGCCGTCGCGTCCGGCGGCCCACCCAGGGAGACCGCCTTGCGCCCTCCGCTCTACCCCACGGGCGAGCCCTCCATCCGCGTCATCGCCATGCCCGGGGATGCCAACCCGGCCGGCGACATCTTCGGCGGCTGGCTGATGTCGCAGATGGATCTGGCGGCCGGCAACGTCGCGGCGCGCCTGGCGCGCGGGCGGGTGGTGACGGTTGCGGTGGAGTCGATGACGTTCCTGCATCCCGTCTTCGTCGGCGACGAGGTTTCGGTGTTCGCCGAGGTCGACCGGCGTGGGCGCAGCTCGGTGCGCGTCGTGGTCGAGGCCTGGCGTCGGCCGACCACCGGCGAGGACACCACCAAGGTCACCGAAGGGGCGTTCACCTTTGTCGCCATCGGCAGCGACCGCCGTCCGCGCAGCCTCGATCCGGATGTGGAGGCCACAAGCAGCCCGTCCGGGCCGGAATGATCCGCCCCGACCCGGAACGGCGGCCGGTTGCCGATGCTGCCGACCTTCCGGGGCGCGGACGGGGCGCGCTTGTCGTCAGGCCGGATCCACCCGCACGCTCCGCCCGGTGCGGTGGCTTTCCGCCGCCGCGTCGGCAAGGCGGAGCGCTTCCAGCCCGTCGGCGAACCCGGGCTGGGGCTGCGTGCCCGCCTGCACCGCGGACACGAAATGTGCGATCTCGGCGGCGTAGGCGTCGCGGTAGCGCTCGATGAAGAAGTGCAGGATGGGATCGTGCGCCGCGGTGCGGTCGGCCAGATGCGCCTCCACCGTGGTGTCGCGCCGGTTCCCCGCCTGCAGCATCCCCCGTTCCCCGAACACTTCCAGGCGCTGGTCGTAGCCATAGGCGCAGTGCCGGCTGTTGTTGATGTGCACCAATGCCCCGGAGGCGGCGCGCAGCGTCACCATGGCGCTGTCGACGTCGCCGGCGGCCCCGATCGCTGGGTCCACCAGCACCGCGCCGGTCGCGGACACCTCCACGATGTCGCCGACCAGGAACCGGGCCATGTCCAGGTCGTGGATCATCATGTCCCGGAACAGCCCGCCCGAGCCCTCGACGTAGGACACCGGCGGCGGGGCCGGATCGCGGCTGGTGATCACCACCTGCTCGATCCGGCCGATCTCGCCCGCTTCCACCCGGCGCCTGAGTGCTGCGAAGGACGGGTCGAAGCGGCGGTTGAAGCCGATCATCACCACCGGCTCGAGGCCGGCGATCTCGTCGCGGCAGCGCAGCACGCGGCCGATGTCGAGGTCGATCGGCTTCTCGCACAGGATCGCCTTGCCGGCGCGCGCGGCCGCGACGATGAGCGGGACGTGGGTGGCAGTCGGCGTCGCGATCAGCACCGCCTCCACCGCCGGGTCTGCCAGCGCCTCGGCCGCGGACGCCGCGCGACGCACCCCGAGCGCGGTCGCGGTCGCGGCCTCCTCGTTCACGTCGAACACCGAAACCAGCGCCGCGTCCGGATGGGCATGGAGGTTGGCCGCGTGCATGCGGCCGATCCGGCCGCAGCCCAGCACGGTGAAATGGAGCATGGTGACCTCGTCCTTCGCGGTGGAACTGTTTCCGCCGGTCGCGGGCCGGCTGGTCCAGCTTGCGTCGCAGGCGGCAGCGGACTTATCGCTGGACATCGAGCCGCCGGCCGCGCCGGTCGGTCCTGATGCAACGCGCAGCGGCCGGAATGGAACGGATCCAGGGGAACGGCTTGATGATGGAACCAGCATTCCGTTCCGGTGCAGGATTGTCAACGGCGCGATCCGATGGATGACGAGGCCGGGCCGGCTGCGTCGGCACCAGGTCCGGCCGCCTGTGCGCCGGACATGCCCCCCGAAACGCCGCGCGACTTCAAGAGCCTGCGCGCGCTGATCATGGCCCGCCGCGACAGGCTGCCGAAGCGGCTGGTGCAGGTCGGCACCTTCGCGGTGGACCATCCGCAGGAGATCGCCTTCGGCCGGGTGGCGGACCTGGCCACGCAGGCCGGGGTGCAGCCCTCGACCCTGGTGCGGTTCGCCCAGACGCTCGGCTATTCCGGCTTTTCCGACCTGCAGGCGGTGTTCCGGGCGCATGCGCGGCAGCACTGGCCGGACTACCGCGAGCGGCTCCAGACCCTGGCCGCCGACGCGCCGGCGGAAGCCGCCGACCCCCACTCGCTGCTCCACGGCTTCGTGCATGCCGCGCGGGTGTCACTCGACCACCTGGAGCAGACGGTGGATCCGGAGGCGCTGGACGAGGCGGTGCGCCGGCTGGCGGACGCGCGCTCGATCAGCCTGGTCGGCACCAGGCGGGTGTATCCGGTGGCGCTCTACCTGAGCTACGCGCTGCGCAAGCTGGGTGCGCGCTGCGAGCTGGTGGACAACGCCGGCGGCCTGGGCCATCGCCAGGTCGAGCTGCTGGGCCCGGACGACGTGGTGCTGGCGGTCAGCTTCACCCCCTATGCCGCGGAAACCCTAGCGCTGTGCACGGCCGCGTCCCGCGCCGGCGCCGGCGTGATCGCCATCACCGACAGCCCGTTCTCGCCGCTGACGCAGGTCGCCGCAACCTGGCTGGAGGTGGTCGAGACCGACCATGCCGGCTTCCGCTCGCTGTCCGCCACCTTTGCGCTCGCGACTACGCTGTCGGTGGCGCTGGCCGAACGGCAGGCCTTCTCTCCGGGCAAGGATGCCTCGAACAGTGAGGAGAATAGGGGTTCCGCTTCGACAATCTGACGGAACGACGCCTCCTGACCGGATCATCAGCAGGATCGTCATGCGCGGGCGCGGGTAGGCGCCACGGGTCGGGATCGAGCCGATCGGCAGCGGCTCCATGGGCTGCGCGCACGCGCCGCCCTGAACAGCCCCGCCGCCACCGGTGTCGGCAGGAAGGATGGCGAGTTGGACCGGCATCAGGTGCAGCGGCAGCGGCGTACCAAACGCCAGGCCGGCAACCGCCACCATGAAGCCGACCGACCGGTCGAACTCGCCGCCGATCATCGATCGGGCGGCGGCGGTCGCTACCCCGGGCGTGGCCGGAACGCCGGCGTGCTGCGGCACCAGGCTCCGGGGCGCAGATGGGACTGGAGCGGGCAGGGTTCCTTCTGCCGGATACGCCTCGCGCTGCCGTCGCATCCTGGAACGGGAGTTCCGTATCCGACCGTTCGCATCAGCCGGCTGTCGCGGAACCACCATTCCATCTCGTCGTTGCGCGAGGGACACCTCCAATCTGGAACCTGTCTTCCATCTTGACCTATCTATGGAACGAGATCATGGATTCGTCGAACGGGAGGGTCGTGCCCATGAGCCCGATGACGCTCGACGTCGTGACCATCGGCCGCTCCTCGGTCGACCTGTACGGCCAGCAGGTCGGGGCCCGGCTGGAGGACATGGGCAGCTTCAGCAAGGCGGTCGGCGGCTGTCCGGCCAACATCGCCATCGGCACCGCGCGGCTCGGCCTGCGCTCCGCCATCATCACCCGGGTCGGCGACGAGCATTTCGGCCGCTTCATCCGCGAGCAGATGGTCCGTGAAGGGGTGGCTATCGACGGCATCCACACCGACCCGGAGCGGCTGACCGCGCTGGCGATCCTGGGCGTGCGCGACAGCGCCTCCTTTCCGCTGATCTTCTACCGCACCGACTGCGCCGACGCAGCACTCGACGAGACCGACATCGACGAGGCGCTGCTGGCCAGGACCGGCGCCGTGGTCGTCACCGGCACCCACTTCTCCCGTCCGCACAGTGCTGCCGCGCAGCGCCTGGCGATGCGGATCGTGCGCGCCCGGGGCGGCCGGGCGGTGTTCGACATCGACTACCGGCCGAACCTGTGGGGACTGGCCGGGCACGGCGCCGGCGAGCAGCGCTACGTCCGCTCCGACACCGTCACCGCCCGGCTCCGGGAGATCCTGCCCGAGTGCGACCTGGTGGTCGGCACCGAGGAGGAGCTGCACATCGCCGGCGGCCACGAGGACACGCTGGAGGCGATCCGCTCTATCCGCGCGCTGACGGCGGCCACGGTCGTGTGCAAGCGCGGCCCGATGGGCTGCGTGGTGTTCGACGGCGAGGTCCCGGACCGGCTCGACGACGGCATCGCCGGCCCCGGCTTCCCGGTGGAGGTGTACAATACGCTGGGAGCCGGCGACGCCTTCATGTCCGGCTTCCTGCGCGGCTGGCTGCGCTCCGAGCCGCTCAACACCTGCTGCGCCTACGCCAACGCCTGCGGCGCCTTCGCGGTGTCGCGCCTGCTGTGCTCGCCGGAATCTCCGACCTTTCCCGAGCTGCAGCACTTCCTGGCCCAGGGCAGCCCGCACCACGCCCTGCGTCACGACCGCGCCCTCAACCACCTGCACTGGGCGACCACCCGCCGCCCCCAGCCGACGCCGATCCTGGCGCTGGCCTGCGACCATCGGGTGCAGCTGGAGCAGGTGGCCGACTCGGTGGGCGCGCCGCACGCGCGGATCGCCGGCTTCAAGGTGCTGGCGGTGCAGGCGGCGGCCCGGGTCGCCGCCGGGCGCCCCGGCTACGGCATGTTCCTGGACGGGCGCTACGGGCGGGAGGCGCTGTTCGCCGCCTCCCATGCCGGGCTGTGGGTGGCGCGGCCGATCGAGCGCACCGGCTCGCGCCCGCTGGAGTTCGAGGACGGCACCCCCGGCGGAACCGGCAGCCTCGGCGCCCGGCTGGTGGAATGGCCGCTGGACCAGGTGGTGAAGTGCCTGTGCTTCTACCATCCCGACGACGACGAGGCGCTGCGCGCCAGGCAGGAGTGCCAGCTGCTGCGCGCCCAGGACGCCTGCCGCCTGCAGAACCGCGACCTGCTGGTCGAGATCATCGCCGGCCGGCACGGCGTGCTTGCCGACGATACGATCGCCCGCGTACTGACCCGGCTCTACGCGGTCGGCCTCAGGCCCGACTGGTGGAAGCTGGAGCCGCAGCGCAGCGCTGCTGCCTGGGCCGCGATCGGGAGCGTCATCGAGGCGCGCGACCCGCTCTGTCGCGGGGTGGTGATGCTG
This sequence comes from uncultured Acetobacteraceae bacterium, assembly GCA_964245705.1. Taxonomy (GTDB): domain Bacteria; phylum Pseudomonadota; class Alphaproteobacteria; order Acetobacterales; family Acetobacteraceae; genus Lichenicola. The sequence goes on along the minus strand of CAXTOD010000034.1, from coordinate 1,099 downwards.
GGCCTGGACGCCCCGGCCGAGGATCTGGCCCGGGCCTTCGCCGCCGCCGCCTCGACCCCCTGGGTGAAGGGCTTCGCCATCGGCCGCACCATCTTCACCGACCCGGCGCGCGACTGGCTCGCCGGCCGGATCGGCGACGCGGAAGCGGTGGCGGCGATGGCGCAGCGCTTCGAGGCCCTGGTGCAGGCCTGGCACGCCCGCACCCGCGAGCAGGCGGCCTGACCACGCCGGCCGGGAAGGGAGGCACACGCGATGAGCACCGTGAGACTGACCGCGGCACAGGCGCTGGTGCGGGCGATGGCGGCGCAGAAGGTGGAAACGCCGGACGGCACCCTGCCGCTGTTCGCCGGCGTGTGGGCGATCTTCGGCCACGGCAACGTGTCCGGGCTGGGCGAGGCGCTGCACGGGATGCGCGACCGGCTGCCGACGCTGCGCGCGCACAACGAGCAGGCCATGGTGCACGCCGCCACCGCCTACGCCAAGACAACCCGCCGGCGCCGCATCATGGCCTGCACCACCTCCATCGGTCCCGGCGCGCTCAACATGGTGACCGGCGCCGCGGTGGCGCACGTCAACCGGCTGCCGGTGCTGCTGCTGCCGGGCGACGTGTTCGCCAGCCGCCTGCCCGACCCGGTGCTGCAGCAGGTCGAGGACTGGGGCGACGGCACCGCCACCGCCAACGACGCGTTCCGGCCTTTCTCGCGCTATTTCGACCGCCTGACCCGGCCGGAGCAGCTCGTCCCGGCGTTCAACCGCGCCCTGGCGGTGCTGACCGACCCGGCGGAATGCGGCCCGGCGACGCTGGCGCTGTGCCAGGACGTGCAGACGCAGGCCTTCGACTACCCCGACGCCTTCTTCGCCGAGCGCGTCCACCGGCAGCGCCGCACCCCGCCCGACCCACGCGAGCTGGAGGAGGCGCTGGCGCTGCTCCGGGCGGCGAAGCGCCCGCTGGTGGTGACCGGCGGCGGCGTGCTGTACTCGGGCGCCGAGGGGAGCGTTGCGCGCTTCTGCGCCGGGCGCGGCATCCCGTCCGGCGAGACCCAGGCCGGCCGGTCCAGCCTTCCCGCCTCGCACCCGATGAACATGGGCGGCATCGGCG
>CAXTOD010000033.1:8339-15346 GCA_964245705.1 uncultured Acetobacteraceae bacterium | reverse complement strand
CTGCTGGGCGGCTGGAACGGCGCCATGGACGCGGACCGGCCGCAGCCGCTGGTGTTCAACGCGTGGATGAAGCGCTTCGTCGCCGACGTGCTGAACCGGAGCGGGATCTCGGGCGCTGCCGGGCCGTGGGAAGACGTGGCGGCGCTGCTGCTCTCGCCCGCCGGCAGCGGCTGGTGCGGCGGCGACTGCACCCCGGTGCTGCAACGGGCGCTGGACGAGGCCGCGCGTGACCTCGCCGGGAGACAGGGGCCGGAGCCGGCCGCCTGGCGCTGGGGCTCGGCGCATCACGCGGTGTTCGAGAACGCGTTCCTGCAGGCGATCCCGCTGCTGCGGCGCCTGGGCCATCGCGAGGTGGCGGTGCCGGGCGACGACAGCACCCTGTTCCGCGGCGGCAGCGGCCTGCTGGACGATTTCCAGTCGCGGCACGGCGGGGCGTATCGCGGGGTCTATGACCTGGCCGACCCGGAGCGGAGCCGGTTCGTGGTGACGCCGGGGCAGTCGGGGAACTGGCTGTCGCCGGACGCGTGGAATCTGATGCAGGACTGGGCGGACGGTTCTACAGTGACGATCGGACGAACTCCCCGACGGGTCGCCGCGACGCTGTCCCTCGTGCCGTGAGGCGCGGGCGCCGGGCGGGCGCGGCCGCACGGGTCGGGAGCGGAGCCGGAGACCGGATGCGAGCGGCATGACCTACACAGCGCCCAAGCGGCCGCAGTTCTTCTACACCACCGCACCCCTGCCCTGTCCGTACGTCGCCGGCCGCACCGAGCGCAAGGTGGTGACCGAGATCGCGGGCCCCGACGCGGAGGCGCTGCATGACCGGCTGTCGCGGGCGGGATTCCGTCGCAGCCACAACATCGCCTACGCGCCGGTCTGTCCGGCCTGCAACGCCTGCGTGCCGATCCGGATTCCGGTGGCGCGGTTCGAGCCGGGGCGCACCCTGCGCCGGATCCTGAGGCGCAACGCGGCGGTGGAGGGGTTCGAGGTGCCGGCGCGGGCGACCACCGAGCAGTACGGGCTGTTCAAGCGCTACCAGCAGGCCCGCCACGGCGAGGGCGACATGGCCTCGATGAGCTTCTACGACTACCGGGCGATGATCGAGGACACGCCGATCGAGACGGTGCTGGTGGAGTTCCGCGACCCGGAGGACGAGCTGGTGGGCGTGTGCCTGACCGACCGGCTCGGGGACGGGCTGTCGGCGGTGTACAGCTTTTTCGCGCCGGAGCACGCGGCGCGCTCGCTCGGCAGCTTCGCCATCCTGTGGCTGATCGAACGGTGCCGGGTGCTGGGGCTGCCGCACGTGTATCTCGGCTACTGGGTCTCGGACAGCCGCAAGATGGCGTACAAGGCGCGGTTCCGGCCGAGCGAGATCCTGTCGATGGGAGCGTGGCGGGAGCTGGAGCGGCCGCCGGCGGACTAGGACCGAGCAGAAGGACCTCTCGACAGAACCGAAGGAGCACCCGGAGCTGTTGGCTGTCGATCAGTTTCTAGAAGACTACTTTGCTCTATGTGGGCAGGTGCGAGCCTGTCAACACAAACGTATATAGGCGCGAAACTAGTTAGTAATCTTCGTGCTCGTCATGGTCCGGAGCGACGCCGTCCTCACCGCCTGGAGGATTTTCAAAAGCCTCAGCGACCTCGTCAGCCGCATCATCACCGTCTCGTTCTCTCACAATATCTTCGACTAAATCCTCTCTCGCACCAACATCGTTTGCCACGTCTACTATGGCTTCAGCCCAGGTGAGGATGCCCGGGGTCCTGAACTCTTCAACTTCCCCGCGCTTGTGAGCATACAGAGCAAGACAAGTAGCTGACATGGTTGCTGCTGTATGGCTGTCGATGCGATATTGCTTGTGAGCCGCTTCCTTAACCCACTTCTCCATGTCGGCCTTTTCTTCAGCCGCTTTCTCTTCTGCGGCCTTCGCCTCTGCTGACTTGTCTTCTTCGACCGCCATCTAGCCCTGCTCCGATGCCACTGCTTCCTTACATCCAAGCGTATGCAAGTCGGCCCACTAGTGCCAAGGGTATTGTTCGCCGATACCTGTTGATCTTCCGCCCCCCGCTCCCTCTGTCATACTAGGACCGGGGAGGAACCGGCGATGAAGGCGCCGCCGAGCCAAGTCCCGGTGCTGGAGAGGACGGATGGCACCAGGGTCCCACCGGTTGCTGATTCGATGAGGGATGGCAGGAAATCCAAGCGGTCCATGATGCGGCTCATTCCAGCGGCGAGCCTTGAGGACGTGCCGTCTGGGATGCTTAACGTCGCGGCCGTCCTGCAGGCCCGGAGGAAGCAGCTCGCAGCCCCTACTGTCGCGGTATCCAGGACGGCGCTGCCTTTCCGGCGTCGCCGCGCTTGCCGAGGTAGGTCTGCAGGTCGGCGACCGGCCGGGCCTTGGCGCCATCGTGCCAGACCAGGCCGGACTTGCCGTCGAAGGTACGAGCTTCCAGCAGCGGGCCCTTGAGCAACGCGACGCCGGAGCCGCGGCCGAGCACGGGGAGCTGGGACAGGGGGAACACCAGGAAGCGGCGGTTCTCGCCCAGGACCGCTACGTGGTCGCCGGCAGCCTCGGTGCAGACCACGGCGCGCTCGCCGGGCTTGAGGTTCAGCACCTGCTTGCCAGTGCGCTTCTCGGCCACGAGGTCGGCGGTGTCCACCACCAGGCCGCGGCCGGTGGAGGCGGCGACCAGGACGCGGGCGTCGCCCTGCAGCACGAACAGCGAGACCATGTCCTGGTCGTTGCCGAGCTCCACCACCAGGCGCAGCGGCTGGCCGTCGCCGCGGCCGCGGGGGAGTTCGCCGGCGCGGAGCGTGAAGCTGCGGCCGTCAGTGGCGAACAGGCACAGCCGGTCGGTGGACAGGCACTCGATTGCCGAACGCAGCGCGTCGCCTTCCTTGAACTTCTGCGCGGCCGGGTCGAGGCCGTGGCCGCGCACCGCCTTGATCCAGCCCTTCTGCGACAGGACCACCGTGATCGGCTCGCGCTCGATCGCGGCGATGGCGGAGATGTCGACCGCGTCGGGGGGAGCGGTCAGGGTGCTGCGCCGCGTGCCGAGCGGGCCGGTGCCGAACTGTCTGCGCAGGCGCTCCAGCTCCTGGCCGATGCGGCGCCAGCGCAGCTTCTGCCCCGGACCCTGCTCGTCGAGCAGCGCGTGCAGCTCGTCGCGCTCGCGGGTCAGGGCGTCGTGCTCGCGTCGGATCTCGATCTCCTCCAGGCGGCGCAGGCTGCGCAGGCGCATGTTCAGCACCGCGTCCGCCTGCAGCTCGGTGAGCGAGAACGCGGCCATCAGCGCGGTTCGGGGCTCGTCCTCCTCGCGGACGATTCGGATCACCTCGTCGAGATTGAGGTAGACGTCGAGGAAGCCGTCCAGGATCTCCAGCCGGCGCAGCACCGCGTCCAGGCGGTGCCGGCTGCGGCGGGTCAGCACCACGTTGCGATGGTCGAGCCACTCGCGCAGCACCTCGCGCAGGCCCATCACCCGCGGGGTGCGGTCGGTGGCCAGCACGTTCATGTTGAGGCCGAACCGGATTTCTAATTGTGTGGCGCGGAACAGGGTTTCCATCAGCACCTCGGGCTCGACGCCTTTGCTGCGCGGCTCCAGGACGAGGCGGATGTCGGTGGTGCTTTCGTCGCGCACGTCGGCCAGCAGCGGGAGCTTCTTCCCCTCCATCAGCTCGGCGATCTGCTCGATCAGGCGGCCCTTTTGCACCTGGTACGGGATATCGGTGACGACGACGGTCCAGGTGCCGAACCGGCCCTCCTCGCGGGTCCAGCGGGCGCGGATGCGGAAGCCGCCGCGGCCGGTCTCGTAGGCGGTACGGATCGCGGCCGGGTCCTCGACGATCAGGCCGCCGGTGGGAAAGTCGGGGCCGGGCATCAGCTGGAGCAGCTCGTCCAGGGTGGCGTCGGGACGCTTCACCAGCAGGGCGGCGGCAGCGCAGACCTCGCCGGCGTTGTGCGGCGGGATGCTGGTGGCCATGCCGACGGCGATGCCGGCGGCCCCGTTGGCGAGCAGATTGGGGAACGCAGACGGGAGCACCACCGGCTCGGCGTCCTCGCCGTCATAGGTGGGACGGAAGTCGACCGCGTCGTCCTCGATGCCGTCCAGCAGCGCCTTGGCGACGGCGGTCAGGCGGGCCTCGGTGTAGCGCATGGCGGCCGCGTTATCGCCGTCGACGGAGCCGAAGTTGCCCTGGCCCTCGACCAGAGGGTAGCGCACGGCGAAGTCCTGGGCCAGGCGCACCAGCGCCTCGTAGACCGCGACGTCGCCGTGCGGGTGGTACTTGCCGATCACGTCGCCGACCACGCGGGCGCACTTCTTGAAGCCGGCGCCGGGGTCGAGGCGCAGCTGCTGCATGGCGTAGACTAGGCGGCGGTGCACCGGCTTCAGGCCGTCGCGGACGTCGGGCAGCGAGCGCGAGGTGATGGTGGACATGGCGTAGGCGAGGTAACGCTCGCTGAGCGCGGCGCTCAGGCTGGTGTCCTCGATGTGCCCCGCTATGTCCGGCATGACTGCGCTTCCTCCTGCCAACGCGGACAGGAACAAACAGAGAAGACGGCTCTTGTCCATCCCGCGCCGACCTGCAACCTTCGCCGGCCCGGGTGGAGGAGCCGTTCATGCCGCAGGTCCCGGGGAGCAGCGCTGCGCCATACCCGTCGCCGCGGGCGCGGCGGATGCGAATCGTGGCGCTGACGCTGCTGATGGTGGCGGGCACAGTCAACTACCTCGACCGGTCCGCGCTCTCGATCGGCAACTCCAGCATACGGGCGTCGCTGCACCTGAGCGACGCCCAGATGGGGCTGCTGCTGTCGGCGTTCGCGGTCGCCTACGGCGTGGCCCAGCTGCCTGTGGGGGTGCTGATCGACCGGTTCGGGCCGCGCCGGGTGATGACGATCGGCCTGATCCTGTGGTCGGCGGCGCAGGTGGTGGCCGGCTTCGTGGGAAGCCTGGGACAGTTCCTGGGCGCTAGGGGAGCGCTGGGAGTCGGCGAGTCGCCGATGTATCTCGCCGGCACCAAGGTGTGCTCGAACTGGTTCCAGGCCTCGGCGCGGGCGTTCCCGATCGGGCTGTTCAATGCGTCCTCGGCGCTGGGACCGGCGATCGCACCGCCGGTGCTGACGGCGCTGCTGGTGGCGTTCGGCTGGCGCTCGATGTTTGTCATCATCGGGGTGGCGGGGCTGCTGGTCGCCATCCTGTGGGCCCTCCTGTACCGCGATCCAGAGCAACACGGGATCGGGGAGCGGGAGCACCGCTGGATCCACGCCGAGGACAGCGTGGCGGACGAGGGCTCGGCGCTGCACGGCTGGAGCGCCCTGTTCCGGGACCGCACCAGCTGGGGGATGGCGGTCGGCTTCGTCGGGGTGATCTACCTGACCTGGCTGTACGGCGCCTGGCTGCCGGACTACCTGCACCGGGCGCGGCACCTCAGCGTGGCGCAGTCGGGGATTTGGACCGCGGTGCCGCAGGGCTGCGGCTTCCTGGGGGCGCTGCTCGGCGGGCTCCTGTCGCGCACCCTGGCGCGGCGCGGGATGGGGCCGGTGGCGAGCTGCCGGCTGCCGCTGGTGCTGGCGATGCTGGTGACGGCGGCCTGCACCGCGGGGGCGTCGGTGGTGCACGGGACCGCGGCGGCAATCGTGCTGGTCAGCGTGGCCCTGTTCGCCGGCAGCCTGGCGTCCTCCTGCGGCTGGGCAATGGCGGCGGTGGCCACCAGCCCGGACAAGGTGGCGACGCTGGAAGCGTTCCAGAACGTGGGCGGCTCGGTCGGCGGTGCGGTCGCTCCTGCGTTGACCGGGTGGATCGTGGGGTCGACCGGGTCGTTCACCCCGGCGCTGCTGCTGGCAGCCGGGATTGCCGTGTCCACCGCCGCGATCTACCAGTTCGGCACCCGCGACCGGCCGGCGTCGCGGGTCAAGGAAGGTATCGCATGAAGCTCGGTTTCGTGGGTCTGGGGCCCATGGGCGTCGGCATGGCACGACGCCTGCTCGACGCGGGGCATGCGGTCAGCCTGTTCAACCGGACGGCGTCCCGGGCGGCACCGGTGGTCGAGGCCGGCGCGCGGCTGGCGGACAGCCCGGCGGACGCGGCGCGGGACGCCGAGTTCGTGTTCAGCATGCTGGCCGACGACGAGGCGGTGGAGGCGCTGACGCTGGGCCCGGAGGGGATCGCGGACGGGCTGGCGGCGGGTGCCGTCCACGTGTCGAGCAGCACGATCTCGGTGGCGCTGTCGCGTCGCCTGGCCGAGGCGCATGGCGGACGCGGCCAGGGCTACTTGTCGGCGACCGTGCTCGGGCGGCCGCCGGCAGCGGCGTTGGGCAAGCTGTTCGTGGTGCTGGCGGGCGATCCGGAGGCGGCCGAGCGGGTGCGCCCGGCGCTGGACGCGATGGGGCAGCGGACCTTTGCGATCGGCACCGACCCGGCGCAGGCGAACCTGGTCAAGCTGTCGCTGAACTTCCTGATCTTCTCGACCATCGAGCAGATGGGGGAGGTGTTCGCGCTGACGGAGAAGGGCGGCATCGCGCCGGAGGCGGTGTTCGAGATCCTGACCAACAGCTTCTTCGACGCGCCGGTGCACAGGAACTACGGGCGGCTGATCGTGGACCAGGCGTTCTCGCCGCCCGGCGGCTCGGTGCCGCTGGCGGCCAAGGACACGGCGCTGCTGCTGCAGGCGGGCGAGGCGCTGGGGGTGCCGATGCCGATGGGATCGCTGGTACGGGACCGGCTGCTGGCCACGATCGCACGGGGCGAGGGCGGGCTGGACTTCGCGGCGATGTCGCGTCGCGCCCGCGAGGATGCGGGGCTGCCGGCCGAGCGGTGAGCCCGCGGACGCAGGGCCTGTCGGCTAGGGTGCGAAGCCGTTGGTCAGGAGCGGCGGACCCTGCGTGTCGTCGTGGGGCGCCTCGTTGGTAATCGGGCCGTCATAGCCCGAGGAGCAGGCGGCGAGCGGCAGGCCGGACGCACCGACGGCGGCAAGGCAGGCCAGGATCGCGAGCGGGCGCCGCAAGGTGTTG
>CAXTOD010000033.1:604-8329 GCA_964245705.1 uncultured Acetobacteraceae bacterium | reverse complement strand
AAGGTGTTGTGCATGGTGACGATCCCGCTGTTCTGCGCGGACGGGATTAGGCCGCGGGTGTCGACCCGGTCAAGGCACGGGCCGGCGGATACCGCTTCCGTGAGGACTGTCGGATCCGATCTCCGTCCGCGCTCCCTCATCTTTCGGGAACGGTGGTGGCGGCAGAGCTCGCCTGCCCGTGTCGCGAGTGCAACGGCAGGAACGCCGCTCCCAGGGCAGCCGCCTGGTTGCCGATGACGCCCAGCCGAAGCTCGGCCCGGGGCGGCGCCTCCGCCTTCCCGAGCAGGAGCGCCAGGCGCTCCAGCAGCGCCTCGATCAGCGCGCGGGGCAGGTTGCCGTCAAGGATGATCGCCTGGAGGTCGAGCAGGCTGGCGATGGTCAGCAGCGGCAAGACGAGCGCCTCGGCGCAGTCCTGCAGCCAGTCCGACACCAGCGACTCGTGGCTGCGCAGGACCGCGTGCAGGTCGCCGGCGCGCGCGACGTCGATGCCGTTGGCGCGCAGGTGGCGGATCAGGGCGGATCCGGATGCGCGCTGGAACAGGCTGGCCGGGCCGCCGGCTGCGTCGGCGCCGCGCGACGTACCCGACGCGGACGGCACGGGGATCGCCTGCATGTTGCCCGCCCGGCCGGTCGCGCCGTGGCGGGTGTCGCCGTCCATCACGAGGCCGGCGCTGATCGAGCTGTTGATGTAGACGCAGAGGAAGTCATCCAGCTCGCGGCCATGGCCGCAGAACAGCTCCGCCAGCGCCACGGCGGTGCCGTTGCCTTCCTGAAACACCGGGACGTCCAGCACGCCGCGGAGCTGCCCGGCGAAGTCGAACGACTGCCAGGCCTGCAGCACCTCCGGCGGCACCTCCGCCTCGGACAGGCAGGGCTGGAAGCTGACCGGCAGCGCCAGGCCGACGCCGAGCAGGCGGTCGCGGCGAGACGGCGACAGCGCGCGGCGCAACTCCCGGACGCCGCGCAGCGCCAGCTGCAACGCCTCCGGCGGCTCGGGATCGAGACGCTCGAAGCGCCGGCTCTTGAGCACCGTGCCGGTGAAGTCGATCAGCAGCGCATCGATCGAGCGGCGGCCCAGCTTGATGCCGATCGAATAGGCGCCGGCGGAGTCGAGCCGGAGCATGGTGGCGGGCTGGCCGCGCTGCCCCATGCGCCGCCCAGTGCTGGTGATCAGCCCCTGCTGCTCGAGCGACTGGACGATCTGGCCGACCGTGTTCTGGGTGAGGTTGAGCTGCCTGGCGAGGTCGGGCTTCGACGCGTCGCCGAGCCGGCGCAGCACGGTCAGCAGGCGACGCTCGTTGAAGTGCCGTATGGCGACGGAGTTGCCGCCTTGGCCGGTTGCGACGGGTCTGATCTGCCTGCTCATCAAGGACGCCCACTCGCCGGTTCTGCTGCCGGTCGTGACGTTTGATGGCATCTTGGCGGTGCCGGCGAAAGCAAATTGTTTAGTCAAGGTGAATTAATCGGCTTGACGTTGACCTCGATCTGTAGGAGTTAAAGGGCAGCAATTTCGTCAGCCGCGACGGCGTAACGTGTCCGGATAATCCTACCCCTGCGGTCAGGGTCAACCGGGTGCCTGTTACTAATCTGCCAGCTGTGGCAGAGCCGCCACGGTGGGTGCGGGTGCTGAGTCAAGAATCAAGAAGCGTTCGGAGGAACATCATGTCGAGACCAACCAGGGCGACGCCCCGCTCAGCCTGGCGCGTGCATCGCCAAGCGCTGCTCACGGCCGGGGCGGTGATCGCCCTCGGCTCGGGGCCGGCCTTCGCCCAGCTCGACTCGGGCACGGGCCTGGTCGCCAGCTCGAAGGTCAGCAACGTTCCGACGCCCGATTTCGGGATGCCGCCGCTGCCGGCGCCCGAGGCGCTGGTGCCGCAGGTGAACAAGTTCCTGTCGCAGTACGGCACGGCCGTCACGCTGGACAACGTCAACGAGTTCGCCGGCATCATCAGCGGGCCGCACCAGGAGTCGGGCAACGCCGGCCAGTACGGCCTGGAGTGGGACCAGGACTGGTACAAGCTGGCCGGGATCCCGGGGCTTGAGACGCACTCCATCGCGGTCGGCCGTTACGGCATCAACGTCGGGCCAAACTTCGGCGACACCCTGGACCAGACCCAGGAAATCTATGGCGCGGGCGGCAACGTCGCGATCCACCTCGTGTTCTTCTACGCGGAAGAAACGCTGGCGCACGGGCGGGTCAACGTCGCGGCGGGTCGGTTCCCGATGGAGAACGACTTCGACTCGAACCCGCTGAACTGCAACTTCATGAACAATTCGCTGTGCGGCAATGCCAAGGGCATCACCGACAACAGCGCCAACGTGTCCTACCCAGACGCCCAGTGGGCGATCCGGCCGCGCATCCGGCCGATCCCGTCGGTCTACGTGCAGACCGGCATCTACTTCACCGAGGACAACACCTACAGCGCGACCAACGGCTACCGGTCGGGCTTCCACATCGACAGCTCGCACATCAACGGCGAGGCGTTCCCGGTCGAGGTCGGCTACGAGCCGAAGATCGGACCCGACGCGATGCCCGGCCACTACAAGGTCGGCTTCATGTACGAGAACCGGGCGCACACCACCTGGGACCTGCCGACCAACCCGCCGGAAGTGCGCAAGGGCGGCTCGCAGGAATGGTTGCAGTTTGACCAGATGGTGCGTCGCCAGGGTCCCGGCGCCACCGACGGCATCATCGTGATCGGCAACTACAACCACAACGACCCGCGCTACTCGGTCCGGCAGGACCAGTTCAACCTGGCCGCGATCGACCGCGACTTCTGGAAGGCGCGCCCGCTCGACACCATCGGCGTGCTGTTCAACTACCAGAGCGTGTCGAGCCGGCTGAGCAGGATCCAGAGCGAGGAGCTCGAGTTCGGCCTGCCGATCAGCGGCGGCGACTTCGGCACCTTTCCTGGCGCGCAGGGCGTCCAGAACCACGTGATCAACGTCGAACTGAACTACCAGATCCACGTGTTCCGCGGCGTGACGTTCGCGCCGGACTTCCAGTACTTCATCCGTCCGAACGGCCAGGCCAGCCTGCCCGACGCCGCCGTGGTCGGCTTCAAGACCCACATCCAGCTGTTCTAGGCAGCCCGGAAGCGCATGATGGAAGCGGGCAGGCCGGAAGGCCTGCCCGTTCTCGTTTCTTCCGCCTCCAGCGCGGGGCCCTGGACCCGCCGCCCTCCCCGACCCCGTCGCGACGCGCGTCGGGACGGTCCTCCGGCCGGTCCGGGCCGGTCACATCCTTCTCCCCGGTTCAACGGCAGGCGGCGCGGTTCCACCGTTGACGTGCCTCGACCGCAATGACACGGTTGCGGTCTGCCAGCCTTGGCTGGCCCATAAAAATGGTTCCGGGAGGACCTTCCATGTTCAAGCGCTTCGCCAGCCTGTGCGTGCTGGCGGCGACCACAGCCCTGTCGGCCGGGACGATCGCCGCGACGGGCGCCCACGCCGACTCGACCATCACCGTGGCCACCGTCAACAACGGCGACATGGTGGTGATGCAGAAGCTGTCCTCGGTGTTCGAACAGCAGCACCCGGACATCCACGTCCGCTGGGTGGTGCTCGAGGAGAACGTGCTGCGCCAGCGCGTCACCACCGACATCGCCACCCATGCCGGCCAGTTCGACGTGATGACCATCGGCAACTACGAGGTGCCGATCTGGGCCAAGCAGAAGTGGCTGGTGCCGATGGACAACCTTCCGGCATCCTACGACGCGAACGACCTGCTCCACCCGGTGGCGGAGGGTCTGACCTACCAGGGCAAGCTGTACGGGCTGCCGTTCTACGCCGAAAGCGCGATGACGTACTACCGCACCGACCTGTTCAAGAAGGCCGGGCTGACCATGCCGGCGCAGCCGACCTACGAGCAGATCCGCCAGTTCGCGGACAAGATCACCGACAAGGGGAACCAGATCTACGGCATGTGCCTGCGCGGCAAGCCGGGCTGGGGCGAGAACATGGCCTACGTCACCACCCTGGTGGATGCCGATGGCGGGCAATGGTTCAACGACAGCTGGAAGCCGACCATCAACACCCCGGCGTGGCACACCGCCATCACCTACTATGCGGACATCCTGAAGGCGGACGGGCCGCCTGGCATCTCGTCGAACGGGTTCAACGAGACGCTGGCGCTGTTCTCGTCCGGCCATTGCGGCATGTGGATCGACTCCACGGTCGCCTCCGGCCTGCTGTTCGACAAGAAGCAGAGCCAGGTCGCCGACAAGGTCGGCTTCGCGCCGATCCCGACCGGCTCCTATACCGGCGGCCCGACCTGGCTGTGGAGCTGGAACCTGGCGATCCCGGCTTCCTCGAAGCAGCAGGACGCGGCGCGCACCTTCGTCACCTGGGCGACCTCCAAGGAATACGTGGCGCTGGTGGCGAAGCAGAACGGCTGGGTCGCGGTGCCGCCCGGCACGCGCCAGAGCACCTACGACAACCCGGACTACAAGGCGGTGGCGCCGTTCGCCGGCTTCGTGCTCCAGGCGATCAACTCGGCCAACCCGACCGGCCAGACCGAGCATCCGCGCCCCTACACCGGCGCCCAGTTCGTGGCGATCCCGGAGTTCCAGGGCATCGGCACCCAGGTCGGCCAGACCATGGCCGGCGTGCTGACCGGACAGGAAACGGTGGACCAGGCGCTGGCCTCGGCGCAGTCCGCCACCGCGCGCACCATGCGTCAGGCGGGATATCCCAAGAAGTAGGAGCGCCCGTGTGATGTCGGCGACCTCGATCGGGACCGGGACCGTTCCGGAGGATGCGGCACCCGCCGCGTCCGCCCCGGCGCGGAGCTTCCTGGTCATGCCGTCCGTGCTGGTCCTGCTGGTGTGGATGATCGTCCCGCTGGTGATGACGCTGTGGTTCTCGTTCAGGAACTACAACCTGCTCGACCCGACGACGCAGGGCTTCGCCGGGATCAACAACTACAGCTACCTGGTCACCGACCCGGACTTCTGGGCGTCCTTGCGCAACACCCTGGTGCTGCTGGCCTCGGTGCTGGTGATCACGGTGGGGCTCGGCACCCTGCTCGCGGTGCTGTTCAACCAGCCGTTTCCCGGGCGCAACGTCGCCCGGGTGTTGGCGATCTCGCCGTTCTTCGTCATGCCGACGGTGGCCGCCCTGGTATGGAAGAACCTGATGATGCACCCGATCTACGGGGTGCTGGGCGTGGTGGCGCACGCCTTCGGGATGCAGCCGGTGGACTGGTTCTCGCAGTACCCGCTGGCCTCGGTGATCGGGATCGTGTCCTGGGAGTGGCTGCCGTTCGCGCTGCTGATCCTGCTGACCGCGGTGCAGTCGCTCGACAACGAGCAGCGCGAGGCGGCCCGCATGGACGGGGCCGGGATGATCGCGCAGTTCTTCTTCATCACGCTGCCGCATTTGTCGCGGGCGATCAGCGTGGTGATCATGATCGAGACGATCTTCCTGCTCAGCGTGTTCGCGGAGATCTTCGTCACCACCTCGGGCGGCCCCGGCAACGCCACCACCAACCTCGCCTTCCTGATCTATGCCCGGGCGCTGCTGCAGTTCGACGTGGGCGGCGCCTCGGCCGGCGGCGTGGTGGCGATCCTGCTGGCCAACATCGTCGCCTTCTTCCTGGTGCGCACCGTCGCCCGCCGGCTGGAGACCTGAGATGACCGACAGCCTGGGCAAGCGGATCCTCGTTGCCGTCCTGGGTTGGGCGGTGGCACTGCTGCTGTTCTTCCCGATCTTCTGGATGGCGCTGACCAGCTTCAAGAGCGAGACCGACGCCATCACCGCGCGCCTGTTCTTCAGCCCGACGCTGGCCTCCTACGGCGAGGTGTTCGCGCGCGCGGACTACCTCGCCTTCGCCTTCAACAGCATCGCGATCTCGCTCGGCGGCACCGTGCTGGCGCTGCTGCTGGCGATCCCGGCGGCGTACTCGATGGCGTTCCACCCGACGCCGCGCACCCGCGGCACGCTGTTGTGGATGCTGTCGACCAAGATGCTGCCGCCGGTGGGCGTGCTGGTGCCGATCTACCTGCTGTTCCGCACCACCGGGCTGCTGGACACGCGCTCCGGGCTGATCGGCATCTACGCGCTGATGAACCTGCCGATCGTGGTCTGGATGCTGTTCACCTTCTACAAGGAGGTGCCGCACGAGATCCTGGAAGCGGGGCGCATGGACGGCGCCACCACCTGGGGCGAGGTGTGGCACCTGCTGATGCCGCTAACCCTGCCCGGGGTCGCCTCCACCGGGCTGCTGTCGCTGATCCTGTGCTGGAACGAGGCATTCTGGAGCCTCAACCTCACCTCGTCGCATGCGGCCCCCCTCACCGCCTTCATCGCGTCGTTCTCGTCGCCGGAAGGTTTGTTCTTCGCCAAGCTGTCGGCCGCGTCGACCATGGCGGTGGCGCCGATCCTGATCTTCGGCTGGTTCAGCCAGAAGCAGCTGGTGCAGGGACTGACCTTCGGCGCGGTCAAGTAGGAACCCATCATGGCCACCCTCTCGCTTCGCAACGTTCGCAAGGCCTATGGCCCGGTCGAGGTCATCAAGGGCATCGACCTCGACATCGACGACCGCGAGTTCGTGGTGTTCGTCGGTCCCTCCGGCTGCGGCAAGTCCACCCTGCTGCGCATGATCGCGGGGCTGGAGCAGATCACCGGCGGCGACCTGAGCATCGACGGCAAGCGCGTCAACGAGGTCGGCCCCGCCGACCGCGGCCTGGCCATGGTGTTCCAGTCCTACGCGCTCTACCCGCACATGACGGTCGCCGACAACATGGGCTTCGCGCTCAGGCTGGCGAAGGTGCCCAAGGCGGAGCGCGACACCAAGGTCAAGGAGGCGGCGCGCATCCTGCAGCTCGGGCCGTATCTCGACCGCAAGCCGAAGGACCTGTCTGGCGGGCAGCGGCAGCGTGTCGCCATCGGGCGGGCGATCGTGCGCGCGCCCAAGGTGTTCCTGTTCGACGAGCCGCTGTCCAACCTCGACGCGGCACTCCGCGGCCAGACGCGCATCGAGATCGCGCGCCTGCACGAGGAGCTGGCCACCACCATGATCTACGTCACCCACGACCAGGTCGAGGCGATGACCATGGCCGACAAGATCGTGGTGCTGCAGGCGGGGCGGGTCGAGCAGGTCGGCTCGCCGCTGGACCTGTACCACAACCCGGCCAACATCTTCGTCGCCGGGTTCATCGGCAGCCCGCGGATGAACATCATCGACGCGACGGTGGTCGGCGCCTACAGCGACGGCGTCGAGGTCAGGCTGCCGTCGGGCGCGCAGATCGTGGTGGAGGTCGCCGCCGGCGCCCTGCAGCCGGGCACGCCGGTCAGGCTCGGCATCCGCCCCGAGGCGATGCGGATCGACCCGTCCGGACCCATCGCCGGCGACGTGCGGCTGGTCGAGCGGCTCGGCGGGCTGACGCTGCTGCACCTCGGTGCGGAGGGCCGCGACGACCTGATCGTCCAGGTCGAGGGCACGTCGCCGGTCGAGGCGCACCACCCGATCCGGGTGTCCGCCGACGGGGCCGCCTGCCACCTGTTCGACGCCGAGGGGCTGGCGCTCCCCAGGCTCGCCCGGCACCAGCTGGTCGCCTGATGGGTGCGGGGTCCTGATGTTCCTGGGCCTCGACTACGGCACCTCGGCGGTCAAGGCGCTGCTGGTCGACGGCGAGCAGCGGCCGGTCGGCAGCGCGTCGGTCGCCTTGACGGTGTCCAGGCCGGCGGCGGGGCACAGCGAGCAGGACCCTGAGGCGTGGTGGC
>CAXTOD010000033.1:247-515 GCA_964245705.1 uncultured Acetobacteraceae bacterium | reverse complement strand
TGTGGAACGACGTGCGCGCGACCGCGGAGTGTGCGGCGTTCGAGCGGGCGTTCCCGGAGTCGCGTCAGGTGACCGGCAACATCGCCATGCCGGGCTTCACCGCGCCCAAGCTGCTCTGGGTGAAGCAGCACGAGCCGGCGCTGTTCGCGGCGACGCGCACCGTGCTCCTGCCCAAGGCATGGATCCGCTACCGCCTGACCGGGGACCTGGTCGAGGAGATGTCGGACGCGTCCGGCACGCTGTGGCTCGACGTCGGCGCGCGCGACTG
>CAXTOD010000033.1:0-237 GCA_964245705.1 uncultured Acetobacteraceae bacterium | reverse complement strand
GCCGGCGGCGGGGCACAGCGAGCTGGACCCTGAGGCGTGGTGGCAGGCGACGCTGGACGCGGTGGCCGTGCTCAAACGCGAGCACGGCGCAGCCCTCGCGGCGGTGTCGGGGATCGGGCTGTCTGGGCAGATGCACGGGGCGGTGCTGCTCGACGCGTCGGGCACGGTGCTGCGGCCGGCGATCCTGTGGAACGACGTGCGCGCGACCGCGGAGTGTGCGGCGTTCGAGCGGGCGTT
>CAXTOD010000032.1:0-15379 GCA_964245705.1 uncultured Acetobacteraceae bacterium | reverse complement strand
GGGCGAGGTCGAGCGCCTCGCCCGGCACCGGCAGCGTGATGAGGGCATTTCCGTTCGACCAGCGCCAGGACGTCTTGCCGGCGGACTCGACCGGCCACCAGCCGGCCTCGGCGTCGAGGTGGTCCAGGGGAAGGTCCTGCCGCCACGCACCCTGCCGGAGGGTGATGGCGCTCACGGCGACGCCGAGCCGGCGCCGGTCGTCGCACCAGGGGCTGAGGGTGGCGGGAAGGTCGCTGCCCGAGCGCAGCCGGACCTCCCGACAGCCGGGCGTCAGCCGGAACCGGATCCGGCCGTCGGCCGCCTCCGCCGGCTCGATCTGCATCCCGTCCGCCGCCAGGCGCAGGGCCGGGTCGCGGGTCGCGACGGGCTCGGCGCGGACGTGGCCGCAGGCGGCTGCCCGTTCGGCGAGGCGGTCCCACACCGGCCGCACCAGGGCGGCATCGGTCACCAGGGGGGCGCAGCCGGTGCGGGTCCGGTCCTGTCCGTCCGGCCGGCCGTGCGGTGCGACCGCGGTGCCCGCGTCGAACTGGGCACGGTTGCCGGTGTCGAGGTAGCTTTCGCAGGGCAGGCCATCGGCCACCAGGATCGCGTGCCGGTCGAGCTCGACGTGGACATAGGTAATCACCGCGCGTGCAGCGTCGCGCCGGATCGTCATGCCATTCACCAGCTGGCGTGCCTGGATCAGCACGCCGTCGAGATGGACGGCGTGATCCGGCGACAGGTGGAGGTCGCGACAGGGTTGGCCCGGGGCGACCGCGTCGCGGTCGATGCGGATCGGCGCCACCTGCTCCGGCTCGGGATGCCGGGCGACGACGAGGCGGCGATAGCCGACCCAGCGCACCGGCATCACGGTGTCGATGCCGTGCTGCCGCGTCACCACGCGGTCGCCGACCTGCAACGTTTCGACGCCGCGCTCGCCGTGCTCGGTCAGGATGCGCGTGCCGGCGCAGAAGCAGGGTGCGTCGGTGGTGATGGTGAAGGTCTCGTCGACCTGCGACAGGGTGAAGCTTGCGTTTGTGTAGTCCTGGCCCACCAGGGCGAAGCGGTCGACGACGACGCCCTCTTCCAGCACGTCCAGGGTGTTTCCGGTGTGGCTCAGGCCCGGATCCGGCCCGGCGGACTGCAACAGGATCGCATCGCCCCGCGCGAAGCCGGCCAGCGTGCCGTCGGCCGTTGCGCTGCCGGGAACGCCCAGCGTTCCGGACCCGTCGGTGAAGGTCACGGTGCCGAAGTTGACGGCGGTCGTGGGCAGTTCCAGCGTGGCGCCGGTCGAGATCTGGATCGTTCCGGCATTGGTGACGGCATCGGGTGCCAGCTCGGCCCCGTCGGACAGCACGACCTTGCCGGCGGCGCCGTTCACCAGGTCTATGCTGTTGTCGCTGCTGCCGTCGAAGACCACGACCCCGTCGTTCACGAGCTGGAACGTCGAGAAGAACTCGGCGGCGGGCGGAAAGGAGCCGGTGGTCACGTCGATGGTGCCGTGGTTGTCGATGCTGCCGTTGATCTCGGCAGCACCGGTCACGGCGACGGTGGTGGTGGCGCCGAGGGTCAGCGGAGCCCCCAGGAGATGCAGGTCGCTGCCGGCACCCAGGACGACGTCGGCGTTGTCCAGGGTTTCCGAGGCCTGCAGCGTCAGCGACGCGTCGGCGATCGAGATCTGGGCCGGCGCGGTGCCGGCGAAGGCGAGCCCACCGCTGCCGATCGTGAGGGAAGCGCCTTGAGCGTCGAGATCGAGCGGCCCGTCCAGCGTGACGCCGTCGAGCGTGCCGCCTGCGTAGGTGACGGGACCGCCGTCGAGCTCGATGGTGCCGCCGGTCACCGTGCCCGCGAGGATCAGGCCGTCGAACTCGCCGCCGAAGTCGTAGCCGGTGGCCACGTGGAGGGTGCGGCCGGTCAGGTCCAGCGTCGCGGCGCCGCCGACCTCGACAGTGGCGCCGAACAGGTAGCCGTTGGCGCCGAACTGGTCGTAGGTCTCGCTGACGTTGAGGTCGAGGACCACGCTGGACCCGGCGGCGCTGGAAGTGAAGGTCGCGGCGCCGCCATCCAGCCTGATGGTGCCGCCGCTGATCCCTTCGGCGAACTGCACGCCGTCGAACTCGCCGCCTGGGGTCACGTCGAGGATGCGGCCGGACAGGTCGAAGTTCCCGGGATGGCCGAACTCGCCGATGGAGATCTTGCCGCCGTTGCGGTCGATGGTGCCGAGCTGGTCGAAGGTCTCGCTGCCGTTGACGTAAAGGGTGGCGCCGGTCGCCAGCACGATTGCGCCGGTGTTGGCGGTCCCGCCGTCGAGGACGAGGGTGGTGTTCGAGGCGAGGGAAACGCTGCCGGAATTGGTCAGGACGCCGTTGACGGTCAGCTCGACGTTCGTTTCATCGAGCTGAAGGATCCCGGAGTTCTCGAGTGCGCCGTAGATCGAGTTGGTCTGGCCTCCTCCCTGCACCACGCCGCCGCCGTGGATGACGAGATTGCCTCCGTTCACGGTGGTGGTGGCGATGTCGTCCAAGACGCCGTCGACCGTGACGGTGCCCTGGTTGTCGAGAAGGCTGCCGGTGATGACGGCGCCGAACAGGCTGGAACGGGGTGCGGCGTAGTCGGAGTACAGGGTCAGGTTGCTGGACGGGCCGAGCGTCAGACCGGCCCCGGTGTCGAGGGTGGCCGTGCTTTCGATGGTGATGGCGACGTCGTTCAGGGTCTCATGGCCGTCGAAGGCGAGCTCGCTGTCGTAGCCGGTGAGGAGGATCTGCTCCGGCGCGGCGTCGGCGAAAGTGATGCCGTCAGCGATCCTGGCGAACAAGCCCTCGGCACTGAGATCGAGCGGCCCGTCCAGCGTGACGCCGTCGAGCGTGCCGCTCGCGTAGGTGATCGTGCCGCCGTCCGGGCGGATCGTGCCGCCGGTGATCGTGATGGCGTCGCTGACGGTGAAGGTACCCGCCTTGACGTCCAGCACACCGGACAGGGCGAGCGACCTGACCGGATTGATCGTGGCGTCCGGCGCGTCCAGGATCAGGGTGCCGATCACAGCAACGTCGAGCTGGATGACGTAGGTGCCCGCCGCCGACACGGTGGCCGTGTCGCCGGCACCTGGGATGCCGGACGGCGTCCAGTTGGCCGCGTTGCTCCAGTTGCCGCTCGTGCCGGCCGACCAGCTATAGCCTGTCATGGAATCTCTTTCCGCGCCGACGGCCACCGCAGCTGATGATCCGTGTCCCGACCGGAACGATAAGGGGAGCCGGCGTCCAGATAAATGGATTTGTGGTAGCCGACCGTCATGGATCCCGGCCTGCGCGACCACGCCCGGTCGGACGCAACCCGTTCGCCCTGCGCGGCGTCCCTCCCAGGAACGCAACAGGAGCATCGGTCGCTTGTACAACCCCATCTCCGACTATGGGCTGATCGGCGACACCCACAGCACCGCGCTGATCGACCGGGACGGCTCGGTCGACTGGCTGTGCTGGCCGCGACACGACTCGCCTTCGGTGTTCGGGCGCCTGCTGGACGACCGCAAGGGAGGCTCCTGCAGCCTTGTGCTCGACGGAGTGACCGGGCGCAGCCGGCGCTACCTGCCCGGCACCAACATCCTGGAGATGCGGTTCGAGACCGCCACCGGGGTGGCAGTACTGGTCGACCTGATGCCGGTGCATCCGCCGGACACCGTGTCGGAGGAAGGGCCGGACGGCGAGGCGGAAAGCCGGCTGGTCCGCATCCTGCGCTGCGAAACTGGCAGCGTGTCGGGCGGCTTCCGGGTGCAGCCGGCGTTCGACTACGGCCGCGCCGAGGCTACCGCAGTCGCGGTGGAGCGTGGGGTGCTGTTCACCGGCGGCGGCGACCAGCTGCTCCGGGCGACGAGCAGCGACCCGGTGGCGATCGACGGCGCGGCGGCGGCGACCGGGTTCCGGCTCGAGGCCGGGATGCGCAGCGTGCTGGTGCTGACGCATGGCGAGGCGGACCGGCTGCCGCCCCTGGACGGCACCCAGGACGCGCTGCGCCGGCTGGAGCGGACCCGCACCTATTGGGAACAGTGGAGTGCGCGCTGCTCCTATCGCGGCCCGTTCCGGGACGCGGTGGTTCGCGGTGCCCTTTGCCTCAAGCTGCTGACCTACTCGCCGAGCGGCGGCATCGTCGCGGCCCCCACCACCTCCCTGCCGGAGGCGGTGCCGGGCAACCGCAACTTCGACTACCGCTTCGCCTGGATGCGCGACGCGAGCTTCACCGTCTCGTCCTTCGCCCGGCTCGGCTACACCCGGGAGGCTGCCGAGTTCCTGCGGTTCCTGCGCGAATCCGACACCGGCTACGGCCGGAACCTGCGGCTGATGTACGGGATCGACGGCGGCGCACCGGAACAGGCCACGCTCGACCACCTCGACGGCTGGCGCGGCGTAGGTCCGGTGCGGGTCGGCAACGACGCGGTCGATCAGGTGCAGAGCGACATCTACGGCGAGCTGCTGGCGGCGCTGCACGACTTCCTGCAGGCGGTGGACTTCGATCCGCCGCAGAAGACCAACGACCACCTGCCGGAGTCCCTGGTGAACGTGGTCGAGGCGGCACTGGCGCAGCGGGGGCAGCCCGACCAGGGGCTGTGGGAGATGCCGGGGCCGCCGCAGGTGATGCTGCACAGCCAGGCGATGATCTGGGTCGCGGTGACCTGCGCGGCCTCGATCGGGCGGCGGATCGGCCGTCCCGAACCGGCGGTGCTCGACGATTGGGAGCGGATCGGGCGCGAGCTGCGGGAGGAGTTCCTCCGTCGCGGCTGGAACGAGGACGCGCAGGCCTACACCATGGCCCAAGGCAGCACGGCACTCGACGCGTCGGTGCTGCGGCTGGTGATCTTCAAGGCGATCGATGCGCACGATCCGCACCTGGCGAGGACCCTGACGGCGATCGAGCGGGAGCTGGGCTCCGGCGACCTGCTCTACCGCTACCGAGTGGATGACACGCTGGAGGGCGACGAGAGCACGTTCACCGCTTGCGCGTTCTGGCGCGCCGGCGTGCTGGCGATGATGGGGCGCATCGGCGAGGCGAACACGCTGTTCGAGCGGCTGCTGACGCGCGGCAACGACCTCGGGCTGTACGCCGAGCAGATCGACGCCGCCACCGGCGAGCAGCGGGGCAACTTCCCCCAGGCCTTCACCCACATGGCGCTGATCAACAACGCGCTCCGGCTGGAGGCGGTCGGCGCCGAGGCCGGATTGGCGGCGGATTGACCGCAGGTCCAGTCACGGCACGACGACATGGTGGCGGCGCCGTCCGCTCGCAGTCCGGGCGCGAGGACCGCCACCCGGGACCCTCAAGGGTTCAGTGCCGTCCTTCCCGCCACGGAAGGACCACGTGCTTCTGCTCGTCGCAGATGCAGTAGCCCTTGACGTCACCGACGGACGGCTGGTGCGGCGGCGGAATGAAGTGGTCTTCCGCGAACCGGATCGCCTCCTCCAGGCTGTCGGCCGTGACGCTGGGAGAGTCGCCGAGCGGCGGACTGTTTGCGGTGTTGGAATAGTGCACGGTGTAGGTGGGCATTCCCGGCTCCTTGCTCTTGTCCGAGCATAAGGCGGAACGAGGTCCGGAGGCGACCGGGTTACCCCGATTTCAGCTGACGGACAGGCCGGCACGGGCCCGGCTGGTGTCGCCGTGGCGCCGCTGGCATGGTGACCGCAACGACCATGAGGCCCGTTGATGGCATCCCTGTCCTGCTCAACGATGATCGCGACCGTGTGCATGAACCCGACCATCGACGTGGCGGTGCAAACGCAACGGGTGCGGCCGACGCACAAGCTGCGCACCTTCAGCGACCGCGAGGATGCCGGCGGCGGCGGCATCAACGTGGCCCGGGTGGTGCAGGCGCTGGGCGGCCGGTCGCGGGCGCTGGTGCTGGCGGGAGGCTCGACCGGACGGCTGCTGGAGGAGCTGCTGGAGGAGGACGGCGTCCCCTACCAGGCGCTGCGGATCAGCGGCCGCACCCGCACCAGCCACAGCGTCACCGACGCGCTGGCGAACGAGGAGTATCGCTTCGTGGCGCAGGGGCCGACGGTGCGCGACGCGGAATGGCAGGAGATGCTGGACCTGGTATCGCAGGTGGAGGCGGGCTGGCTGATTGCCAGCGGCAGCCTGCCGCCGGGGGTGCCGTCGGAGTTCTACGCGCAGCTGGGTGCGGTGGCGCGCGAGCGGGCGGTGCCGTTCGTGCTGGATTCGTCCGGTCCCGCCCTGACCGCCGGCCTCGCCCACGGCTCGGTGTTCCTGCTCAAGTCGAGCCTGACCGAGCTGGAGATGATCGCCGGACGGTCGCTGCCGACGCGCGAGGACCAGGAGGAGGCGGCCGCCGAGCTCGTGCGCGGCGGCCAGGCCGGGATGGTGGCGCTGACGCTGGGCGAGAACGGGGCGATGCTGATGCTGCCCGAGGGCCCGCTCTGGCTGCCAGCACTCAACGTGGTGGTGAACGGCACCACCGGCGCCGGCGACAGCTTCCTGGCGGGCATGGTGATGGCGCTGGCCGAAGGGCGCGCCGCTCCGGACGCATTCGCCTGGGGCGTCGCCACCGGGGCCGCCGCCGTGACCGCGCTGGGCACGGCACGGCCGGAACGGATCACGGTGGAACGGCTGCGCGGGCTGGTGATCGGGCCGGTGCCGGCCTGAGGACTCCTTGCGTCCGGCGAAGACCGGATGATGGCAACGATATCGCTCCTGCTGTTCGCCCAAATCGCCTCGATGATGCCGGCCGGACCACAGGATGGTGCTGCCGGCCATGGCAACCTGCGGGCTTCGCGCCGCCGTGCCGTCCAGGACAGGGATCAGCTTGGACTTCGGCTTCAGGACGACAATGGTTCGCAGCAGGCTGGACGGTTCCTGCCGGTCAACCTGCCTGACCCGGGAAGCTGGCCGCTGCTGAGGCCGCCGCCGCTACGGCTGCCGGTTCAACCTCCTGGAAATGCTTCTACTGGCGGGGCTTGCAGTGGCCGGCAATGCCGCAATGGACCACCACACCTGAGGCGATGCGGATGGATCATGCTGCAGGTGCTCATGCGTCGTAGTCGAGACCGATGTCGAGCACGGCGACGGAATGGGTCAGCCAGCCGATCGAGATCAGGTCGACGCCTGTCTCGGCCAGCGCCGGCGCGGTCTCGGGGGTGACGCGGCCGGAGGCCTCGGTGATGGCGCGGCCGCCCACCATCCGCACCGCCTCGCGCAAGGTGGTCGGGCCCATGTTGTCGAGCAGCACGGCGTCGACGCCGACCGACAGGGCCTCCTCGAGCTGGAGGAGAGTATCCACCTCGACCTCGATCTTGACCAGGTGGCCGACGGCGCGTCGGGCCCGCTCGATGGCGATGCGCACGCCGCCGGCGATGGCGACGTGGTTGTCCTTGATCAGCACCGCGTCGTCGAGGCCGAACCGGTGGTTCGAGCCGCCGCCGACGCGGACCGCGTATTTCTGGATCGCGCGCAGGCCGGGAGTGGTCTTGCGGGTCTCGCAGATGCGCGCCTTCGTGCCCGCGACAGCGCGCACGATGCGGTCGGTGGCGGACGCGATGCCGCTCAGGTGCGACAGGTAGTTCAGTGCCACCCGCTCGCCGATCAGCACGCCGCGGGCGGGGCCGGACACCGTGGCGATGCGGTCGCCGGGTGCGATCGCGGTGCCGTCGGGGCGACGGACGTTGAACTGGAGGCGCGGGTCCACCACCGAAAAGGCGAGCCGCGCCAGGTCGAGGCCGGCGACCACCCCGGGCTCGCGGGCCCGCAGCACGCAGCGGGTGAGGAGGTCGGCGGGGACGATGCTGTCGGTGGTGATGTCGCCGGCGCGGCCGAGATCCTCCAGCAGCGCCGCGCGCACCTGCGGCTCCAGCATCAGGTCGGGAAGCGGGCTCACGAGGCAAGCCTCCAGGCGGGAAGGAGGCGCATGGCGCGAGACAGCGCCTCCGCCATCGTCAGGCTGGTGCGGATGCCAATCGCGTCGCGGTCGGGATGATCGGTGCGGAAGTGGCCACCGCGGCTTTCGGTGCGGTCATGGGCGGCGACGCACATCATCAGCCCGACCAGCGCCGCGTCGTCGGTCGGCGCGAGCGGCGCCAGGGTGGCGATGGCGGCTTCCAGGCCGGCGGCGTCGCGCAGCACGCCGGCGGAGCGGGACATCGCCTGGCGCACGGTCGACAGGGTTTCGGCGCGAGACATGGCGATCGCCTCGGGAAGAAGATGGCGGGCGGGCGTCGGCACCGACTCGGAGGTCACGGCGCGGGCGACGGCGACGGCGCCGGCCGCGGCTTCCAGCAGCGAGTTGCTGGCGAGGCGGTTGGCGCCGTGCAGGCCGGTGCAGGCAACCTCGCCGCAGCAGTAGAGGCCGGGAACCGAGCTGCGCCCATCGGCGTCCACCAGCACGCCGCCCATGTGGTAGTGCGCGGCCGGACGGACCGGGATCGGCATCGTCGCGGGCTCGATGCCACGGGCACGGCAGGCGGCGTCGATGCCGGGGAAGCGGGCGGCGAAGCGGGATCCCAGCACGGTGCGGGCGTCGAGGAACACGCGGTGGCCGGCGCCAAGATGGTGCCACACGGCACGGGACACGACGTCGCGCGGAGCCAGCTCGTCGGTGAAGCGGAGGCCGGTCTCATCGATCAGGGCAGCGCCCTCGCCGCGCACCGCCTCGCTGATCAGGGGCAGCGGCACGGACGCGACGCCGTTCCCGACGGCGAGCGCGGTCGGATGGAACTGCACGAACTCCATCTCGCCGAGGCGGGCGCCGGCGCGGGCGGCGGCGGCGAGGCCGGTGCCGGTAGCCCCGAGCGGGTTGGTGGTGTCGCGGAACAGGCCGCCGATGCCGCCGGTGGCCAGGATCAGCCGGGCGGTCGGCAACAGGACGCGCCGGCCGTCCAGAAGCAGGACGGCACCCTGGACCGGACCGCCCTCCCCGTCCGTCGCGACGGCGGTGAACAGGGCGCCCTCGATCACCGCGATTGAAGGCGTGGCGCGCACCGCCTCGGCCAGGGCGCGGACGATGGCAGCCCCGGTGGCATCGCCGGCGGCATGGACGATGCGGCGGCGGGAATGGGCGGCTTCCAGGCCCGTGGCGAGGGAGCCGTCGGCCGCGCGGTCGAAATGGACGCCATACCGCGACAGGAGTGCCACCACCTCCGGACCGGCATCCGTGACGGTACGGGCGGCCTGGGGATCGCACAGCCCGTCGCCGGCGGCAAGCGTGTCTGCCAGGTGCAGGGCCGGGGAGTCGTCGGCGCCGATCGCGGCGGCGATGCCGCCCTGCGCCCAGGCGCTGGAGCCTTCGGCACCCAGTGGCGCCCGGGTGACCAGCACGCAGGGAACGGGCGACAGCTGGAGGGCGCACAGCAGCCCGGCGAGGCCGGCACCGACGATGACGGGGCGTCCGGCGAGTTCGGTCAGGTTGGTCATGGGATTGATCCTTGTGCGGCGGCGGGCAGCAGCCCGGCCGCTATGCCGCGAGCATGCGCTCGACCGCCTGCCGGGCACGGGCCGCCAGGTGCGGCTCGATGGTGATCTCGGTGGTCAGGGTCTCGAGGCAGCGACGCAGCGACGGCAGGGTGATGCGCTTCATGTGCGGGCACAAGTTGCAGGGGCGGATGAACTCGACGTGGGGATGCTGCACGGCCAGGTTGTCGCTCATCGAGCATTCGGTAATCAGCACCACGCGGCTGGCCTTGCCGCTGGCAACGTAGTCCGACATGTGCGCGGTGGAGCCGGAGAAGTCGGCTTCCGCCACCACCTCGGGCGGGCATTCGGGATGGGCCAGCACCACCACGCCGGGGTGCTCGGCGCGGATGCGCCGGATCTCGTCGGGGGTGAAGCGCTCGTGCACCTCGCAATGGCCGGCCCAGGTGATCATGGTGATGCCGGTCTCGTTGGCGATGTTCTGCGCCAGGTATTCGTCGGGGATCATGATGACGCGGTCGGTGCCGAGGCTCTCGACGATGCGCCGGGCGTTGCCGGAGGTGCAGCACAGGTCGCTTTCCGCCTTCACCGCGGCGGACGTGTTGACATAGGTGACCACGGGGACGCCGGGGTAGCGCTGGCGCAGCAGGCGCACGTCGGCGGCGGTGATGGAGTCCGCCAGCGAGCAGCCGGCGCGCATGTCGGGCATCAGCACGCGCTTGGACGGGTTCAGCAGCTTGGCGGTCTCGGCCATGAAGTGCACGCCGGCCATGACGATGATGTCGGCCTCGACGTTCTGCGCCTCGCGGGCCAGCGCCAGGCTGTCGCCGACGATGTCGGACACGCAGTGGAAGATCTCGGGGGTCTGGTAGTTGTGCGCCAGGATGACGGCGTTGTGCCGGCGCTTGAGCTCCAGGATCGCGTCGATGTCGTCGGCGAAGCCCGCCCACTCGGCGGGCGGGATCACGCGACGGACCCGGTCGTAGAGCGGCGAGACGTGCGTCAGGGCATCCAGCATCGGGCGACGGTTCCTAATTCTCAGCCTGAGTATAAGGTGGGCCTGAAAGAAGGCGCCGAAGCGCCTGCCCCTAATATGCTGGGGACGACCGGGGGTTCGTCAAGAGGTGGAGATCGCGAACGCGTCATGCGTCCCTTGGCACGTGACGAGAACGGCCGACGCGGCGGTCGCGGGACCAGCGCCGATCTTCCTCAAACCCTGCGCAAACGCCGGCCGGGAGGACGCGCCCGGACCACCCGGTCACCGTGGCGCAGCGGCAGTCCCGACCGCTCGAAGGCAGATCGCCTCGAACTGGCGCGCCACACGAGCCCAGGAGAAGCGGGTCTCGACCAGAGCGCGGGCGTTCCGCGCCAGCCTGTCGCGCAACCCTGCGTCCGCCAGCAGGGCCAGGACGGCCGCAGCGAAGTCGGACGCAGCATCGGCGATGAGCAGGTGCTCGCCGTGCTCGACATCCAGCCCCTCGATGCCGATGCTGGTGGACACGACGGGACGGCCCATCGCCATGGCCTCGAACGCCTTGATGCGGGTGCCGCTGCCGACGTTGAGCGGGATCACGGCCAGGTGGCTTCGGGCGACGTGCGGGCGGATGTCGTCGACGGTTCCGGTGAAGCTGAACGAGGGGGGTGCGGCAGCCTGCAGGGCGGCCGACGGATTGCGGCCGACCACGAGGGCGCGTGCGGCAGGGCGGGCCTGGAGCACGATCGGCCAGACCTTGTCGAACAGGTAGCGGACGCCCTCGACGTTGGCCGGGCTGTCCATCACGCCGGTGAACACGACCAGGCCGCCCTCTGGCCCCGGAGGGGGCGGGGCTGCTTGGGGAGTGAAGAAGCCCAGGTCCACGCCGGTATCGATCGCGTCGACCTCCGGAAGGTTGAACCGCTCCTTCAGCGCGGCCGCGTCCCGCCTCGACACGGCGATCACACGGCTGAAGCGGCGCAGGGTTTCCCCCTCGAAGCGCTGCATCTTGCGGGCCTGGCCGGGCCAGACCAGGCGCATCGGTCCGGTGGCAACGCGGGCGTGACGCTCAAAGATCTCCGCCTCCACGTTGTGGGTGAACACCACCGACGGCACGGGAAACGGATCGGGTGCGAGCACGGCGGCGTGCGGAAAGTCGATCACCACCAGGTCGGGCCCGTCCCGCAGCGCCTGGTCGACGGCGGCGCGGCCCTCCGCCGTGTCGTCGGTCGCAACCGAAACCGGACGGGGGTCGAGCAGGGCGCGGACGCGACGCAGGGGCGAGGCCGGTGCGGCCATCCAGGGCAGGAACCGGTCGCACACCCCGTCGAGCTCGTCCCGGTGGCGATCCAGGTCGGGCGGCGCGGGCGAGGCCAGAACGATTCCGAAGGCGCCGGACTTCATCTGCCGCAGGATACTGGAGGTGCGGATCTTGCCGCCTTCGTCGGCCGGGAACAGGAAGCGCGGGCTGACGAACAGCAGCGTCGGCTTCACCAGCACAAGCCCTGGTAGGCGATCCCATCGAGCTGCCTGACGTCGGCAAGCCCGGCCAGGTCGAGCACGGACTGGTTGGAGAGCGCGCCCAGCAGCGCCTTGTGGTCGGCGCCGGTGACGTGGCCGATGATCACGAGCGCGGCGCCGTCGACCGCCTCGGCGACCGAGGGGACCAGCATGCGGTCCAGGTGCGGCAGTTCCTGTTCGATGAAGGCGCGGTTGCTGCCGACCAGCCGCGCGGTCTGGACGTTGCGGTCGAAGATGCGGAGCTCCCAGCCGCGGCCGAGCAGCCGTTCGGCCAGGGTGACGAACGGGCTTTCGCGCAGGTCGTCGGTGCCCGGCTTGAAGGCCAGCCCGAGCAGGGCGACGCGGCCGCGCTTGTGCCGCGACACCAGGTCGAAGACGCGGCCGATGATGGCCTCGTTACTGGGCATGACCTGGGCCAGGAACGGCACGGGCACGCTCTTCCTGTCGGCCAGGGCGACTAGGCTGCGCATGTCCTTCGGCAGGCAGGAGCCGCCGAACGCGAAGCCGGGCCGGAGGTAGGCCGGCGAGATGTTGAGGCTGCGATCCTCGCAGAACAGCCGGAACGCCTCGCGCGCGTCGACGCCATAGGCGGCCAGCACGCTGCCGGCCTCGTTGGCGAAGGCGAGCTTCACGGCGTGGTAGGCGTTCGACAGGTACTTGACGGATTCGGCGATCCGGTACGGCACGACGTGCACGGGCGCGTCAACGCTGGCATAGAGGGTGCGGAGGAGTGCTGCGTCGTCGCCGGCCGGTGCGCCGACGAGGGTGAACGGCGGTGAATGGAAGTCGCGGACCGAGCTGCCTTCGCGCAGGAACTCGGGGTTGCTGTAGTAGGAGAACCCCGCACCCAGCCGCTTGCCGCTCGCCTGTTCCAGCGCCGGGATGACGCGGTCCTCCGCGGTGCCGGGCGGAACCGTGCTGCGCATGACAACCACGTGCGGGGTCGCCTTCCGGCCAATCGCCTCGCCGATCGCGCGGACCACCTCGTCGACGGCGCGCAGCGAAACGCTGCCGTCGGGCGCGCTGGGGGTGCCGACGCTGATGAACGACACGTCGGTGTCGAGCACGCCGCCCTGCACGTCGTCGGTGGCGTACAGGTGGCCGGACGCGACCGCGCCGGCGATCAGGGTGTCGATTTCGGCTTCCACGACGGGCGACACGCCGCGGTTGATCATGGCGACCTTGTCGGCGGCGACGTCCACCCCGACGACGTCGAAGCCCAGGGAGACGAGGCATCCGGCCGACACGGCGCCGACATAGCCGACACCGAACACGGAGACTTTCAACGGCATCTCATTCCCGAACCGGTCCGATCGGGTTGTAGCAGGGGAAACCGCGCCTGTCTGCAACGCCGGGCGGACCGGTCGAACGGGTCCCGGTCACGCAGGCGCGGCGCTCGCGGGCTGGGTCAAGCCGACGGCAGGCGGGGCAGCTTCGAGCCGGCGACGGCGCGGGCCTCGACGATCTCGCGGCGGAAGCGGAACAGCTTGGCCGGGCGGCCCGGGCCGGCGGCGCTGATGGCGCCGGTGTCCTCGATCAGCGCCTGCTGCTCGATCAGGCGGCGGAAGTTGGGCTTGTGCAGGCGCACGCCGGAGACCGCCTCGACCGTCTGCTGCAGCTGCAGCAGGGTGAAGGATTCCGGCATCAGCTCGAAGAACACCGGGCGGTACTTCAGCGTGGTGCGCAGCCGGGCGATGCCGGTGGCGAGGATGCGGCGGTGGTCGCGCGGCATCGCCCGGCCGCTGCCGGCATAGCGGGCGGGATCAGCCTGCGGCGCGGCCTCCGCCACCAGGCCGGCTTCGTACAACAGCTCGTAGCGCTGCAGCACCAGCTCGTCGTTCCAGGCGGCGAGGCTGAAGTTGATCCCCAGGCGCTGCCGGCGCAGGGCGGCGGCGGGCTCCGGCACCAGGCCGCACCAGTCGGACAGGCGCTCGACCAGGCAGGCGGCAGCGCGGCGCCCGTTCTCGTGCCGCTGGTCCTCCCACGGGAAGTAGCGGTACCAGCTGGACCAGCCGGTTTCCTCCGGGATCAGCCGGGTCAGCGCCAGGTAGGAGATGGAGATGGCCCGAATGGCGTCGCCGGCGCGGTCGCGGTCGGCAAAGGTGTAGAGCTGTTCGACGTGGCCCAGCGGGTGGCCGGTGGTCCGCTCGACCCAGGCGCGCATGCCGGCCTGCAGCGAGCGGTGGCCGTGCACGAAGGGGCCGGCCGGCAGCGCGCCGGCGTCGTCCAGGGTGAGCACGTGCGGCACCCCGTCGCGCACCGCCACCAGAACCGCGATCAGGTCCGCCTGGAGCGCCGCCTCGCCGCTCACGCGACGCCGAGGGCGGGATAGTCGGCACGGTGGTTGTCGGCAGCCGGCACCGACAGGCGCACCCGCACGCCCTCGCCCGGCCGGCTGTCGATCGCGGCATGGCCGCCGGACTGCACCGCGAAGCCGTAGACCTGGGCCAGGCCCAGCCCGGTGCCGCCGGGGCCGGGGCCGGAACCGGCATGGCCGGAACCCTGGCTGCCGGTCTTGGTGGTGAAGAACGGCTCGAACGCGTGCTCCAGGGTTTCGGCATCCATGCCTGGACCGTTGTCGGCGGCGGACAGCTCCAGCGTGTTGTTGCCGAGGTCGCGGGTGGACAGGGTGAAGCGGCCGCCGGGGCGTCCGGCCAGGGCGTCGCGGGCGTTGGAGGCGAGGTTGAGCAGCACGCGCTCCAGCTGCTCGCGGTCGACCAGCACGGCGGGAAGGTGCGGGTCGGTGTCGAGGCGCAGCGCGATCCCCTCGCCCAGCGTCAGGCGCAGCAGCGGCTCCATCTCGGCGATCACCGCGTGCAGGCGCAGGAGCCGCGGCGCCACCGGCCGGCGGCGGGCAAAGGCGAGCAGGCCCTCGACCATCCGCTCGCCCAGCCGCGCCGCCTCCATCGCGGTCGCCAGCGGCCGGGCCAGACGCGGTTCCGGATCGTCGCCCAGGCGCTGGGCCAGGACCTCCAGGCTGCCGAACAGGGCGGTCAGGATGTTGTTGAAGTCGTGCGCGACGCTGCCGGTCATGCGGCCCAGCGCCTGCAGCCGCTCCGACTGCACCAGGGCGGCCTCGGCCTGCTCGCGCGCGGCGATCTGGTCCAGCAGCTGGCGGTTGGCCTCGGCATACTGGACCGTGCGCTCGGCGACGGTGGCTTCCAGCGATGCGTTCAGCTCGGCCAGGCGGCGGACGCCCTCGGCGTTGTTGATCGCATAGCGGACCGTGCGCTCGAGCAGGGCGCGGTCGAACTCGCCCTTGACCAGGAAGTCGTTGGCGCCGGCTTCCGCCGCCTCGCGCTCGACCGCGTTGGACGCGGTCAGCATCACGATCGGCCTGATGACGCCGGCCGCGCGCGCGTCGCGCACCAGGTCCAGCCCGGTCACGCCGCGCAGCCGGTAGTCGATCAGATAGCAGTCGTGGCCGCCGGCCAGCATGTCGGAGAGGCCGGACGCGGCGTCTCGGGCGTGGGTGAGCGCGTAGCGGACCGTGGTGTCACGTTT
>CAXTOD010000031.1:1698-15438 GCA_964245705.1 uncultured Acetobacteraceae bacterium | reverse complement strand
GCAGTGCAGCGCGGCCTGCGCGCCCTGTCGCACGGCGATCCACCGGCGGCGCAGGCTGCGCGGGCCAGCCACCTGCTTGGCCGGGCGCTCCGTGCCGCTGGCCGAAACGACGAGGCCGGCGCCGCCTTCCAGCACGGCGTCGAACTGGACCCCCTGCACGCGGCGGGCTGGTACAGCCTGGCGGTGCTGCGGCAGGACCAGGGGCGCGACGAGGACGCGGCCGCCGCCTACCGCGCGGCGCTGGCGGCGAAGCCGGACTTCCACGAGGCGGCGCTCAACCTGGGCGTGGCGCTCGGCGAGTGCGGGCGGGTCGAGGACGCGCTGGACGCGTATGCCAGGGCGCTCCTGCTCCGGCCGGGCAGCTTCGGCCGGATCGCGCAGTCGCTGGTGTCAGGGCGGACCGGCCTGCTGTTCCTCGACCCCCGCCGGCTGCGCGCCGTCCTCGAGAGACGCCTCCGGCCAGGCTGAACGCGCGGCCCTGGCGACGCGCCGGTAGTGGCCGGTGTCCTCCAGCAGCGCCCGGGCGGTGGCCTCATAGCGGGCCTGCTCGTCGGCGTCGAAGGCCGCGACGTCCAGGACCAGCGCCTCGCGACGCACCGGGACGCATTGCGCGACCGGCATGCCGCGCGGCAGCACGCCCTCGAACGCGGGATCGAGCCAGACCGCCGGGAACAGGATGCCGACCTCGTGGAACCGGTCGGCATCGACCAGCCCGCCGAGCAGCCGGAACGGCAGGTCGTCGCGGTTCAGCGGGTGGGTGACCAGGAGCGACCAGCCCGGCTCCAGCCGTATGGTCCAGAACGCGTTGAACTTCACCACCAGCTGGTCCGCCCGCGCGAACGGGGTGCCGGCGACCTGTGCCGCGGCATGGAACGACATCGGCGCCCGCGGATGGGTCGCAGTGCGCGGCCGGGGCAGGTCCCAGCTCCAGGACAGGGTGCCGTCGGCCACGCGCACGTCGCAGGGCAGCGTCATCACGAAGCCCTGCATCATCGCGTCCACGAAGGGCGGGCAGTGCTTCACGGTGCGGATCGGGGCGCCCTCATGCATGTCGGACGGAGCGTGGGCGGGCATGGCGCGCAGCCAGCCCGGCAGCGCGTCGCGGGCCGGAACCGGCGGCGGCAGCAGGTCCAGCAGGGCCGGGTCGCAGCGGAATCGGACGCGCACGGAGATGCCCTGCCCTCCCGCCTCAAGCCTCGTCGGTCGCCAGCGCCAGCCGGACGGCGCGCTGCCAGCCGCGGTAGCGTCGGTCGCGGTCCTCCGCCGACGCGTCCGGCACGAACCGGCGGTCGAGCATCCAGTCGCGGGCGAACTCTTCCGGCTCCGGATACAGCCCGGCCTCCAGCCCGGCGAGGTAGCCCGCCCCCATCGCCGTGGTTTCCCGGAACGCCGGCCGGTCCACCGCCAGGCCCAGCGTGTCGGCCAGGAACTGCATGGTCCAGTCGCTCGCCGACATGCCGCCGTCGACGCGGAACACGCGGCGCTCGCGGGCGGCGGCCTCGGCATCCACGCCGTCATCGGCCAGCATGGCCGCCAGCAGGTCGCGGGTCTGGTAGCCGACGCTTTCCAGCGTGGCGCGGGCCAGCTCCTTCTTGGTGGTGCCGCGGGTGATGCCGGTGACGAGCGCCTGGGCGTGGCTGTTCCAGTGCGGCGCGCCGAGACCGGTAAAGGCCGGCACGAGGTACACCTGCTGCGCCGGGTCGGCGGCCTCCGCCAGCCGTCCGGTCTCGGCCGAGCTTTCCACCAGGCCGAGCCCGTCGCGCAGCCACTGCACCGCGGCCCCCGCGGAGAAGATCGAGCCTTCCAGCGCGTAGTGGCGGCGTCCCTTGCGCTGCCAAGCGATCGTGGACAGCAGACGGTGCCGCGAGCGCTTCATCGTCGTGCCGGTGTTGAGCAGGATGAAGCCGCCGGTGCCGTAGGTCGCCTTGATGGTGCCGGGCTCGAAGCAGCACTGGCCGACCAGCGCCGCCTGCTGGTCGCCGGCGACGCCGCGTATGGCAACAGAGCCGCCGAGCAGGTCCGGCACCGTGTCGCCGTAGCTGCCGGCGCTGTCGCGTATCTCCGGCAGCAGCGAGGCGGATATGTCGAGCAGCCGGAGCAGCTCCGGGTCCCAGGTGCCGCTGCGTATGTCGCACAACAGGGTGCGCGACGCGTTGGTGGCGTCGATCGCGTGCACCCGGCCGCCGGTGAGGCGCCAGACCAGGAAGCTGTCGACGGTGCCGAAGGCGAGCTCGCCGTTGGCGGCGCGCGTCCTGGCGCCCGGCACCTGGTCCAGGATCCAGCCGATCTTGGTGCCGGAGAAGTATGGGTCGATGCGCAGGCCGGTGCGGTCGGCGATCAGCTCGGCGTGGCCGTCCCGTTCCAGCCGGCTGCAGGCGGCGGCGGTGCGGCGGTCCTGCCAGACGACGGCGTTGTGGATCGGCCGGCCGGACGCGCGCTCCCAGATCAGGGTGGTCTCGCGCTGGTTGGCGATGCCGAGTGCGGCGATGCCCGAGGCGGTGAGCCCGGCCCGTGCCAGCGCGGCGCGGGCGGTGCCGAGTGCGGTGGCCCAGAGCGTTTCCGGGTTGTGCTCGACCCAGCCCGGCTGCGGGTAGATCTGCGGGAACTCCTCCTGCGCCTGCGCCACCGGGCGCATGCGCTGGTCGAACACGATGGCGCGGGTCGAGGTGGTGCCCTGGTCGACGACCAGGACGTGCGCCGGGGACGTGGATGAGCTCATGGGCGGGCACCGCAACGGGGTGGACCCGGACCCGGCAGATTGTCCGGGTCCGGTCTCGGGTCAGCCTTTATTGGCGTCCGACGTGGCCTGTCCAGGGGCCCAGCTCTTGAGCAGCTCCTCGTAGGCGATGGTCTCGCCCTGCGGCTTCTCGTTGGCCAGCTTGCGCTGCGGCGCCAGGTTGCCGTCCTTTTCCGACTTCTTGAACCAGTACTCGGGCGTCATCACCGGGTTCATGATCGGGCCCAGGTCGCCCTGCGCGCCGGACCGCTGGATCCGGGCCATGATGGCGTCCTGGTCGCGTGCCAGCCCGTCCATCGCCTGCTGCGGGGTGACCGAGCCGGCAATGGCGTTGGACACGTTCTGCCACCAGACCTGCGCCATCTTGCCGTAGTCGGGCACGTTCACGCCGGTCGGCGTCCAGTTCTTGCGTGCGGGCGAGCGGTAGAACTCGACCAGGCCGCCGAACTTCGGCGCGAGGTCAGTCATCGCCTGGCTCCTGACGTCGGACTCGCGGATCAGGTGCTGGGTCAGCACCGCCTTCTTCAGCGTGACCGACTTGGAGGTGCAGAACTGCGCGTAGAGCCAGCCGGCCTTGGCGCGATGCGGATCGGCATACTTCAGCATCGTCCAGCAGCCGGTATCCTGGTAGCCGAGCTTCTGGCCTTCCTTCCAATAGGCGCCGTGAGGGCTCGGCGCCATGCGCCACTTCGGCGTCCCGTCGGCGTTCATCACCGCCGAACCCTGCTTCATCATGGACTCGGAGAAGGTCGTATACCAGAAGATCTGCTGCGCAATGTGACCCTGCCCCGGCACCGGTCCGGCCTCGAGGAAGTCCATGCCGGCGGCCTCGGGCGGCGCGTATTTCTTGAGCCAGTCGACGAACTTGGTCAGTGCGTAGACCGCGGCTGGACCGTTGGCGTCGCCGCCGCGCGAGATGGAGGAGCCGCGCGGACGGTTGCCCTCCAGGCGGATGCCCCACTCGTCGACAGGTCTGCCATTCGGCAGGCCGCGATCGCCGGAGCCGGCCATGGACAGCCAGGCATCAGTAAAGCGCCAGCCGAGCGACGGGTCCTTCTTGCCGTAGTCCATGTGGCCGTAGACGCGCACGCCGTCGATGGTCTTGACGTCGTTGGTGAAGAACTCCGCGATGTCCTCGTAGGCGGACCAGTTCTTCGGCACGCCCAGCTCGTAGCCGAACTTCTGCTTGAACTGCGCCTGGAGGTCGGGACGGGTGAACCAGTCGTGCCGGAACCAGTACAGGTTGGCGAACTGCTGGTCGGGCAGCTGGTACAGCTTGCCGTCGGTGAAGGTGCCGAACGAAAGACCGATGAAGTCCTGCAGGTCGAGGGTCGGGCTGGTGACCTCCCTGCCGTCACCGGCCATGAAGTCGGTCAGCGAGCCGCCGATGATGTCCTTGTAGCGCGGATGGGTGCCGATGAAGTCGGAGTCGTTCATCCAGAAGTCATAGATCGGACGGCCGGACTGCATCTCGACCTCGATCTTGTCGACCAGCAGCCCCTCGTCCATCAAGTCGTGGTTGACCTGGATGCCGGTGATCTCGGCGAACGCCTTGGTCAGCGTCTTGGACTCGTACTCGTGGATGTTCAGGATCTCCGAGACACAGCTGACCTTCATGCCGGCGAACGGCCTGGCGGCCTTGATGAACCATTCCATCTCGGCCATCTGCGCGTCCTTCGACAGCGTCGATGGCTGGAACTCGCTATCCACCCACTTCTTGGCCGCGTCCATCTGCTGCGCGTGCGACGGGCGGCTGTTGATCAGGATGCCGCTGCCGGCCGCGGTGACGGCGGCGCCCTTGATCGCGGTGCGTCTGGTGATGTCCATGGGTTTCCTCCTTCGGGGTTGTGCCGGAATGCCGCCTTCTTCGGGCCTGCTTCGGCATGTCGGACTTGTCGGTCGAGCGCTCAGGCGAAGCGGAACATCGCTCCCCAATACACCACCGACAGGATGGCGGCGGGCCACATCGTAGTGCCGCCAGTGAAACGAATCCAGAAAATGTAGATGAACGCAGTGCCGATCAGCGAAACGAAAAGCCGGTCGCCGCGCGTGGTAGGAAAGCGCAGGATGCCCATGCG
The DNA here is from genome assembly GCA_964245705.1 of uncultured Acetobacteraceae bacterium. Lineage (GTDB taxonomy): Bacteria > Pseudomonadota > Alphaproteobacteria > Acetobacterales > Acetobacteraceae > Lichenicola. The sequence goes on along the minus strand of CAXTOD010000031.1, from coordinate 10,623 downwards.
CGGCGTTTCCGGCCGATAGACCGCGAGCAGCGTCATCAGCGTCAGCAGCAGAACGATGGCGGCAAAGAATGCCACCGTGTACCAGTTCCACGCCATCCAGCCCATCGCGCAGGCTCCTCAAACGCGGCCGAGGGCGAAGCCCTTGGCGATGTGGTTGCGGACGAACCAGATGACGACGGCGCCGGGGATCATCGTCAGGACGCCGGCCGCCGCGAGCAGGCCCCAATCGAGGCCGGCAGCGGAATACACCCGCGTCATCACGGCCGCGATCGGCTTGGCGTTGACGGTGGTCAGCGTGGTCGCCAGCAGCTGCTCGACCCAGGAGAACATGAAGCAGAAGAAGGCGGCGACCCCGATGCCGTTGCCGATCAGCGGCAGGAAGATCTTCACGAAGAAACGCGGAAACGAGTAGCCGTCGAGTGCTGCCGTCTCGTCGATCTCGCGCGGCACGCCGGAGATGAAGCCTTCCAAAATCCAGACCGCGAGCGGCACGTTGAACAGACAGTGCGCCAGCGCCACCGCCCACACCGTGTCGAACAGGTGGATGGAGTAGTAGAAGTTGAAGAACGGCATCGCGTAGACCGCCGGCGGTGCCATCAGGTTCGACAGCAGCCAGAAGAACAGGTGCTTGTCGCCGATGAAGCGGTAGCGGCTGAAGGCGTAGGCGGCGGGAAGCGCCACCGTCACCGAGATGACGGTGTTGATCGCCACGTACTCGATCGAGTGCAGGAAGCCGAGATACCAAGCCGGATCGTTGAAGATGTGCGCGTAGTTGGCGAGGCTCAGCCGGTGCGGCCACAGCGACAGCCGCGACAGGATCTCGTCGTTGGTCTTGAACGACATGTTCAGGAGCCAGTAGATCGGCAGGATCAGCACCAGGAGATAGGTGGTGATGCCAAGCGAGCGCCCGGTGATGCGCATCACACGTCCTTCCGGCGGTCGAGCTGCGTCATCACGGTAAAGAACACCCAGCAGATCGTCAGGGTGATGAGGTTGTACACCAGCGACATCGCCGCCGCATTGCCGAGGTCGACCTGCCCCAGCGCGATCTTGACCAGGTCCAGCGACAGGAAGCTGGTGGACTCGCCCGGACCGCCGCCGGTGACGATGGAGGGCTCGGTGTAGATCATGAAGCTTCCCATGAAGCGGAGCAGCACCGCGATCACCAGCACCTTCTGCAGCTTCGGCAGCTCGATGTTGCGGAACACCGACCACCGTCCCGCACCGTCGATCCGAGCCGCCTGATAGAAGGCATCTGGGATGGACTTCAGCCCGGCATAGGCGAGCAGCGCCACCATCCCGGTCCAGTGCCACACGTCCATGACCACGATGGTCGACCAGGCCGAGGTCGGGTCCTGGGTGTCGTTGTATGGGATGCCGAGATGGGTGACGATGTAGCCGAGCAGCCCGATGTCGGCGCGGGCGAAGATCTGCCAGATGGTTCCAACCACGGTGTAGGGGATCAGCAGCGGCAGCGCGATCAGCACCAGGCTGGCGCCGACCTTCCAGCCGTGGCGCGGGATGCACAACGCAGCCCCGACCCCCAGCGGCAGCTCGATCGCCAGCACCACGAACGAGAACAGGAGGTTGCGCACCAACGCCGCGGCAAAGCGGCCGCCGATGTCCGTGGTGGGATCGAGCAGGTTCTGGAACCAGGCGATGCCGTTGAAGAAGAAGTTGTTCTGCCCCATCGTGTCCTGGACGGAATAGTTGATCACCGTCATCAGCGGGACCAGCGACGAGAACAGCACGAACACCAGCACCGGAAGCACGAAGAACCAGGCCCGGTTGTTGATCGCCTTTTCCATCACGCTGCTCCTCCGGGCGCGGTCCCGTCGATCCGCTCGTCGTCGACGTAGACGTGCAGGTGCTGCGGGGCCACGTGCAGCCGTGCGGCGGCGCCGTCGAGCTCGACGCCCGGCGGCAGCGTCGCCACCAGCTCGTGCCCGCCGAGCGCCACGCGCGCCCGGCGCCGCCGGCCCAGGTCCTCGATCCCGCGCACCGACACCGGGATGCCGTTCCCGTCCGGCGTCACGGTCGCGTAGTCGGGACGGAAGCCCAGCCTGACGATGCCCGGCGCTGCGGCGTAGTGCGCGCCCAGCGGGAACACCGCGTCGGCGACCCGTGCCGCGTCGCCCTGCAGCGTCGCCGGCAGGAAGTTCATGCCGGGCGAGCCGATGAAGTAGCCGACGAAGGCGTGCGCCGGCCGCTCGAACAGCTCGGTCGGGGTGCCGATCTGCAGCACCCGGCCGTCGTTCATCACCACCACCTCGTCGGCAAAGGTCATCGCCTCCACCTGGTCGTGGGTGACGTAGATCATGAGCATGTCGAGCGCTTCGTGCACCGCCTTGAGCTTGGAGCGCAGTTCCCATTTCAGCGCCGGGTCGATCACCGTCAGCGGCTCGTCGAACAGCACCGCCGACACGTCGGACCGGACCAGGCCGCGGCCGAGCGAGATCTTCTGCTTGGCGTCCGCGGTGAGGCCGCGGGCGCGGCGGTCCAGCACCGGAACCAGGTCGAGCAGGGCCGCGATCTCCTGCACCCGGGCCCCCGCCTCCGCCTTGCCCATGCCGCGGTTGCGCAGCGGGAACAGCAGGTTCTCGCGCACCGTCATGGTGTCGTAGATCACCGGGAACTGGAACACCTGGGCGATGGTGCGGCGCTCGGTTGACACGTGGGTCATGTCCTGGCCGTCGAACAGCAGCCGCCCGTCCGACGGGATGACCAGGCCGGAGATGATGTTGAGCAGCGTGGTCTTGCCGCATCCAGAGGGCCCGAGCAGCGCATAGGCCCTGCCCTGTTGCCACACGTGATGGACCGGCTTCAGCGCGTATCGCCTGGCCTCGCCCGGGTCCCGCGTGGGGTAGGCGTGGCCGATGCCGTCGAGGGTGATGGTCGCCACCGCCGCCGCCTCAGCCGGCCGCCGCGTGCGGCACGCGCCGCGCGACGCTCGGCTGCAACCGCGCGCCGTCCGCGGCGAACACGAAAATCCCCGCCGGATCCACCGACACCGCCGCCCGCGCGCCGGGACGCCAATCGTGCACCCCCAGGACCAGGCACACCCAGACCGCGAAGCCCACGTCGATGTGCACGAAGCTTTCCGAGCCGCTGATCTCGGTCACCGAGACGGTGCCGGGAAACACCTCGCCGTGCGACGCCGGGGCATCGCCCTGCTCCACCACCGAGGCGTGCTCGACCCGGAAGCCGATCCGGTAGGCGCCGTCGGGCAGGCCCGGCAGCATGCTCTCCGCCGCACGGCGGCGACCGTTGCCCAGGACCACCGAGGTGCCGGCCTTCTCGGCCGCGAGTTCGTTCAGCGGCGGATCCGAAAACACCCGCGCGGCATCGAGGTTGGCGGGTTGCCGGTAGAGGTCGGCCGTCGGGCCGACCTGCGTGACGCGGCCCTGCGAGAGCGTCGCGGTCCGCCCGCGCAACAGCAGCGCCTCGCTGGGCTCCGTGGTCGCATAGACCAGAATGGCGCCGGTCTCGGCGAAGATGCGGGGCAGCTCCTCGCGCAGTTCCTCGCGCAGCTTGTAGTCGAGGTTGGCCAGCGGCTCGTCGAGCAGCACGAGCCGGGCCTGTTTGACGAGGGCGCGGGCGATGGCGGTTCGTTGCTGCTGCCCGCCCGAGAGCTGCGACGGCGTGCGGCCCAGCATAGGCTCCAGGCGAAGCAGTTTCGCGGCCCGGGAAACGCGCGCCTCGACCTCGGCCTTCGCGAGGCCCTCCACACGGAGCGGCGAGGCGATGTTCTCGTAGACCGAAAGGGTCGGGTAGTTGACGAATTGCTGGTACACCATCGCGACCGAGCGCTTGCGGACCGCGAGACCCGTCACGTCCTGCCCCGCCTCGACGAGCCGTCCCGTCGTGGGCCGGTCGAGCCCCGCCATCAGTCGCATGAGCGTCGTCTTGCCCGACAGGGTGGGGCCGAGCAGCACGTTCATCGTGCCCGGCTCGAGGCTCATCGACACCTCGTGGATGTAGACTTCGTCGCCGACCTTGTAGCTGATCTTGTCGAGGACGAAGCTCACGCCTGCAACCCCCGCGGTGCGGGTCGCACTCGGGCGGTCGGGCCTTCTACCGACCGCTGCGTCGCGCCAGACCCGCGCATCATTCACTGCCCCCCTCGAGCGGCGCTCTGAGGGCGCCTGCGGATATTCTATCGCCGAACGTATGTCGAAAGCTAGCGCTGCCGCAAGCGAATAAAACGAGCATCCTAACGAAAGACGGCGCTCAGCCCAGATCGTCGAGATCGGTCTCGATGGGTCCGCCCGCCTCGATCACCTCGACGGCATGGCTTCGGCAGAGGTCCGCGATGGCGGTCGACGGGAGGCGGTCCGTCACCAGGATGTCGACCTCGCGAAGGTGGGCCACCTGGACCGGCGCCGAGCGTGCGAACTTGCTGCTGTCCGTCACGAGTACGACTCGGCGCGCATGCTCGATGATGGCCCGGGAGGCCTGGACCTCGCGGATATCGAAATCGAGCAGCGTTCCGTCGGCATCGATGGCCGATGTCCCGATGATGGCGAGGTCCACGCGAAACTGTCCGATGAGGCTGACCGCGTGGGACCCGACGATGCCGCCATCGCTCTGCCGCACCGTGCCGCCGAGCAGGAACACCTCGATCGCGGTGTTGCGGTAGAGTTCGGTCGCGACGTGCAGGTTGTTGGTGATCACGAGCAGGCCGGAATGGCCGCCAAGGGCGCGCGCCACCTCTTCGGTGGTGGTGCCGATGTTGATGAAGACCGAGGAATGGTCGGGGACGACCCTGGCCGCGGCTTCGCCGATCAGCTTCTTATGGGGACCGGCCAGCATCTTGCGGGCGTCGTAGGCGAGGTTGACGACCCCGGACGACACCATGGCGCCGCCATGCACCCTCACCACCATCTGGGCGTCGCTGAGGTCGTTGAGGTCCCGCCGGATGGGCTGGGGCGGGACGGTGAAATGCGTCGCGAGGTCTTCGACCGTGACGCGACCCTTCTCGCGCAGCCAGTCGACGATCTCCATCTGCCGACGCGACGGCGTCTTGCCCAGGGTGAGGCTCATGGGTTCAGCATGCGGTTCACAGGCTCAGATTGAAGGCGATCGAAATGCGGATTCCGGTGCCGCGGTAAGGGCGGACCTGATGCATCAGCCAGGACGGGAACAGGAACAGCAGGCCGGGTTTCGGCCGAATGATCTCGGCGCCGCCCACGGACGCCCCGTCGTCCCCGGCGAACTTGAGCGCCGGCGCATACATGGCGGGCGCCGGGCCGCGCGGATCCAGCATCTCGAACTCGCCCCCGAGGGTGTGGTCGGTCGAGCAGCCGCCATCGTCGACGTAATAGGTCCCCGACCAGAAAGCGCCGGCGTGGTAATGCGCCACGTTCGCGTGGCCGGCCGTATTGACGTTCGCCCAGGCCTTGATCTTCCAGGCGGGCCGGATCGACTGCCCCTGCCGGTCGGCCGTGAGCTGTCCGGCCATGCCGGTCGCGAGATCGAGGATCTTGCGCACGTCCGGGCCACCCCAATCGAGGATGTCGCGGTCCGAGTGCCAGCCGCCGGCGTTGGAAGCCTGCACCGAGGGGTTCTGCTCCCGCCGCTCGAGGATCAGGGCCTTGAGGATGCCGTTGATCGACTCGGCGCCCGGCACTTCGAGCGCCGCGACAGGCGTCGCGAACAGGCCCCGAACCGCCAGATTGAGGCGTGTCGTCATTGGTTTTCCTCCCATTGCCGCGCATCGTCGCACAAGCCTAGCGCAGTCCCGCTGCGGCGTACCGTCCGCCGTCTCGCGATCATGTCAGGCGCTGCAGCGACTTTCGGTTCAATGTTCGAGATGCTCACTTGCCGGCGCAGATTTTTCGATTAATCTCACGCCCCAACGAGACCGTCCAGTGCCGCCGGCGTTTGCCGTGGCTCTGGCTCGCAATCGAGAGAACGTCCGCTTGGCCGAGGTGACTTGTCCGTCTCCGATGGCGGTCGGAATGGCTCAATGGTCGGGGGGAGACATTTTTGGACACCACCTATGACCTCGCCATCATTGGCGGCGGCGTCAACGGCTGCGGCATCGCGCGGGATGCGGCGGGACGCGGCCTGAGCGTCTTCCTGTGTGAGCAGAACGATCTTGCGAGCGGCACGTCGTCCGCCGCCACCAAGCTGATCCACGGCGGCCTGCGTTACCTGGAGCACCGCGAGTTTCGACTTGTGCGGGAAGCGCTGATGGAACGCGAGGTGCTGTGGGGCATCGCACCTCACATCGTTTGGCCTTTGCGCTTCGTTCTGCCGTATCACAAGGGCCTGCGCCCGGCATGGCTCTTGCGCTTGGGCCTGTTCATCTACGACCATCTCGGCGGCCGGAAGCGTTTGCCGGCGACACGGACGCTCGATCTCACGCGCGACGTCGCCGGCCAGCCCCTGAAGCCCGGGCACTATACCAAGGGTTTCGAATATTCGGACTGCTGGGTCGAAGATGCCCGCATGGTGGTGCTCAACGCCCGGGACGCGGCCGACCGCGGCGCCACCGTGCTGACCCGCACGAGAGCCGTATCGGCCGAGCGCCGGGCCGACCATTGGGCGATCGACGTTCAGGGCGGCGACGGGGGCGAGCCGAGGCGCATTCGGGCCAAGGTGGTGGTCAACGCGGCCGGCCCCTGGGTCGGGCAGGTCCTCAACGGGGCGCTGCGGATCAACGCCGCAGCCAAGGTTCGGCTCGTGCAGGGCTCGCACATCGTGGTCAAGCGCCTTTATGACCACGACCGGTGCTACATCTTCCAGAATGCCGACGGTCGCATCATCTTCGCGATCCCCTACGAGGGGGATTTCACCCTGATCGGCACCACGGATCGCGACTACGACGGAGACCCAGGGAAGGTCGAGGCGTCGGCCGAGGAGATCGATTACCTCTGCGAAGCCGCGAGCGACTACTTCGCCAAGCCGGTGACCCGGGCCGACATCGTCTGGGTCTACTCCGGTGTTCGGCCGCTCTACGACGAAGGTCACAAGGAAGGGCGGGCTCAGGCCGCCACGCGCGACTACGTCCTGTCGCTCGACGCCGAAGCCGGTGCTCCGTTGCTCTCGGTGTTCGGCGGCAAGCTCACCACCTACCGCCGCCTGGCCGAGCATGCGCTCGAACTGCTGGCACCACACCTGCCCCAATCCGAAAGCAACAAGGGTTGGACCGGCCGCACGCCGCTGCCGGGCGGCGATTTCCCCGTCGACGGCTTCGAGGCGCTCGTTTCCGAGATCCAAGGGTCGGCGCCCTTCCTGCCGCACACTCACGCGCGGCGCCTCGTCCGCGCCTATGGCACGCGGGCGAGGTCGATCGTGGCGGGCGCGACCTCCGAGGCCTCCCTCGGACAGGCATTCGGCGCCACCCTGACGGCTGCGGAGGTCGATCACCTCGTCGCCACCGAATGGGCCCGGACGACGGACGACATCTTGTGGCGTCGCTCGAAACTCGGGCTGCGGGTCGACGCCGATCAGGTCGCCGACCTCCGGGCCTATCTGGCCCGCGCGAGCGGCCCGTCGGCGGACGGGCCGCGGGCCCTCGACGAAGACGCGCCGGTCCTCGCGGCACGCGCGGTCTGATACCAAAGACATAGGCGACTTTCCGGAGCCTTCCCACGACGCGACCGCGTTCCGCGGTCGGCTCGGAACGAGGAGCGTGGCTGTTCCCAACGATCCCCATGCTCAGCCGCCCGAAGGCTCTGTCGAAGCCCGAAGGGCGTCGGCCTCGGCCAGATCGCCTCACCCGTGCGGGGGTAGCTTGTTCAGCTCGATCAAGGTCTTCTTCAGCCCGGGCGTGACCGCCTTCGAGGCCGAGACGGCTACGAAGTCATCGTCCCCGTAAGGACGGTCCGGCGAGTAACGAGCGCCCGAGAAGACCCGCATGCCGTTCTTGGTCATGACGGCATCGCCGGTTCGCAGCGTCGGATCCTCGTAGATCGACACCGGGCCGGTCTTGCCGGGCACGTTCGCGTGGGCCAGGGAGGCCCGTGCCGCGCGCTTTTTGCGGAAGGGCCGGACCGTCAGCGGACGCTCCGGTTCGGCCGACGGGGGAGCCTCCGCGGGCGCCGGGGCCGCGCCTCCGCCGCCGAGCGACGACAAGAATCCGAAGAACCCGCCATCGGCGGCTTGTGCGGGCGCTGCCACGAGCAAAGCGGGCAGAACCGCTACAACGCTCCAACGTCCGATCCGAGATCGTCGCACAAGGCCTCGCATGTCGTCCTCGCCTGATCCGAACGGTGTCGCTCCCGCGGCCCGAGGGATCGCGCCAGCCCGGGCGGCGTTCGGGACGAAAGCATGAACACCGATTCGGCATCGAATCTTTCGCAGCCGGTCTTGTGCGGCGCAAGGGCCGGGCTCCAACAATGCCGGCGCGAGGCCGACCGAGCCGAACCCTGTGGCGTCGCGATCACGCTTGCGGGTCGCCGGACGCGGAACCAGCGAGCAGTCCCGCGGTTCGTGAAGCAGCCGACGACCAGGACGCTTCCGCCATGCGCCAAGCCCTCCACCGCTTCACCCAGGCCACCAGCCGGAAGGGCCTCGTCGACATCACGTCACCCGTGGCCGCCTGGGTCGCGGGCCAGGCCATCGGAACGGGGCTCCTGACGGTCTTCTGCCGCCATACGTCGGCGTCGCTGCTGATCCAGGAGAATGCGGATCCCACGGTCAGGACCGACATGGAACGCTATTTCGAGCGGATCGCACCCGAGGCCGCGGCCTATCTGCATGATCACGAAGGCCCGGACGACATGCCGGCCCATCTGCGCACCGCGCTCACGCAGACGAGCCTCGCGATCCCGGTTGGCGGGGGCGCCATGCTGCTCGGAACGTGGCAGGGTCTCTACCTCTTCGAGCACCGCTCGCGCCCGCACCGGAGGGAAGTCGTTCTGCACCTGATCGGCGAGCCCTGAAGCCCGGCCGAGGGACGCCCGGGCTGCCAGCGGC
>CAXTOD010000031.1:0-1688 GCA_964245705.1 uncultured Acetobacteraceae bacterium | reverse complement strand
CTTCAAGCCGGCGCGACCACGCTTGTCGCGATCACCCCCGCCGAGGTGTGGCGGCGGCCGGCGAGATGCAGCCGATTCCCGGGTCCCATGCCTTGGCACACGGGCGTAGCCCGGCCATGACGACAGGTGAACCTGCAATTTCACCAGGACGAGGGGGCCTGCTGGCCCGCGCGAACCGGATTGACAGGACACGGGACTTGGCTTCGTTATGTATAGGCAAATAGCACGGGGTTCATCCTGCGGCCCCCGGACGGGTGGAGCTGACGATGACGAAGGTGTTCCTGAAGGCGTTCCTGGGGCTCGTCCTTGCGTTCGGCGTGACCGGCGCCGCGCATGCCGAAGACGCCCTGGCGCGGGTCAAGGCGTCCGGATCCCTCAAGGTCGGCACCGAGACGGCTTTCGCGCCCTTCGACTTCATCGATGCAGGCCAGCATGTCGGGCTCAACGTCGACCTCTTCCAGGAGGTCGGACAGGAGATGGGCGTCAAGATCGATTGGGTGGCGCTGCCTTGGGAAGGCGTGTTGCCGGGTCTCGAAGCCGGCAAGTTCGACATGGTGGCCGGGCCCGCCACCATCACCAAGGCCCGGATGGAACGCTATCGTTTCCTGCCGCCGATCGGGGAAGCCACCGACGCTTTGATGAAGCGCAAGGGCGATACGTCGGTCATGAAGCCGGCCGATATCGCGGGCAAGACGGTCGGGGCCGGCAAGGCCTCGTCGCAGCTGGCACAGCTTCAGGATTACGCAAAGACGCTGCCCTCCAAGGTGACGGTCCGCGAATATGTCGGCAACAACGAAGCCTATGCGGACCTCGCGGCCGGCCGCCTCGCCGCGGTCGCCAACAGCCTGACCAATATCGCCTTCGTGGCCAAGCAGCGTTCCGACACGTTCGAGGTCGTCGACCCGCCGTTCGGTCCGAAGTCCTTCTTCGGCTACATCATCCCCAAGGACGCCGACCATGCCGCCCTGGCCGATGCCGTGCAGGCCGCAATGCTCAAGATCAAGGCCGACGGCCGCCTCGCGGCGTTGCAGACGAAGTGGTTCGGCGCAGCCTTCGAAACGCCCGACGCGGTGAAAGCCCCGGCGCTCTGACCGTTTGCCTGACCCCGCATCGCGACCCGGATAGCGCGAGCCGTGTCTCCGACGCTGTTCCGGCTCCTCGTCCAGGCCTCCGGCTTCACCGTCCTGATCAGCGCCGTGTCGATCGCGATCGGTCTCGCGCTCGCCATGGTGGTGTCGGCCGGCATGCTGTCGCGGCGCCGAAGCCTCGCGGTGCCGGCCAGACTCTTCGTGAGCTTCTTTCGCGGTGTCCCGCTGCTGGTGCAGCTGCTCCTGATCTATAACCTCCTGCCGGCCTTTGGGCTCAACGTGCCGGGGGTCGTTGCGGCCGTGATCGGCCTGTCGCTCTGCACGGCCGCCTACCAGGCCGAGAGCCTGCGCGGCGGCTTCACCGGCGTGCCGCCGGGCCTGCTCGAGGCCGCCGACATGGTGGGTCTCGGCCCGGCGCAGCAGTTCTGGCGGATCCGCGCGCCGATTGCGTTCCGGCTGACGCTGCCGGCGCTCGTCAGCGAGGCCATCATGATCCTCAAGGCGTCGTCGCTGGTCTCCGTCGTCGGCGTGGTCGAACTGACCCGCATGGCGCAGGACCTCGCGTCGAGTACCTACAGGCCTCTTCCCATGTTTGCGACC
>CAXTOD010000030.1:9282-15529 GCA_964245705.1 uncultured Acetobacteraceae bacterium | reverse complement strand
GGTCGCCGCAGCTCATGCGGGCCACAGCCAGCGGGAAGCTGACCGTGGCCGCTTCCGGCGCCAGGCGATGCGCCCGCTCGAGCCAGCGCAGCGCCAGCTCGGGCTGGCCGCGCTCGCTTGCGAGCCGGCCGCGCCGGAACGACTCCTGCGCCCGCTGGCGCGCCCACTCCCGCCACTCGGCGCGGTCCGCCTCGGTGACCCGGTGCGGAGGCGACAGGTCGGGAGCCGATCGAGAGGGCGCCAGCTCGGAAGAAGGGTACGCGGACGGCCTAGTTCTGGCTTGCGGCACGAGCGACCGGTGCCGATGGCGGCGGTGGACGGGCGCCGAGACGCGCCAGCTCGGCATCGGCCTCGACCAACCCCTGCGCCCGGGCTCGCTGTAGCCAGAGCCTGGCTTCGGCCGGATTGGTCTCGGACGCGAGGCCGCGGGCGAGGTAGCGGCCCAGCATCAGCTGCGCCATCGCATGGCCGCGCTCCGCCGCCTGGCGGAAATACACCTGGGCCAGCGGACGGTTCTCCGGCACCTCGTGGCCGCCCCCATGCATGGCCGCGACCGAGAAGATCGCGTTGATGTGGCCCTGCCTGGCGGCGCGCTCGAACATCTCCAGCGCGGCGGCATGGTCGCGCACGCCGCCGCGCCCGCTCAGCAACAGCTCGGCGTAGGCCATCTCGGCATCCGGCAGCCCGGCCTCGGCGGCCTTGGAGATCCAGAACCGGCCCTCCTTGAGGTCGATCTCGACGCCGCGTCCTTCGGTCAGCATGCGGCCGTACCAGTACTGGGCGTTCACCACCCCGTCCGCGGCACGGCGCAGCCACAGCGCCGCCTGGCGGTCGTTGCGCTCGACCCCGACGCCTTCGGCCAGGCAGACGCCGAAGTTGAAGGCCGCTACCAAGTCGCCGGTCTCGGCCGCCTGCTCGAAGCGCTCGCGGGCCGCGGTGCGGTCGGCCTCGCTGCCGCCGCCGTTCAGCACCAAGTTGCCGAGGTCGACATGGGCGAGCTGGTCGCCGCGCTCGGCGGAATGGCGGAACCAGCGCGCCGCCTCCTCCGGATCGCGCTGCACGCCGGCGCCGGTCAGGTAGAGCAGGCCGAGCGCACGGGCCGACGCGGCGTGGCCGGCGGCGGCGGCGCGGCCATACCAGCTCGCCGCCTCGGCATAGTTCGGCGGCAGATCGCCGCCACGGGAATACAGGTCGCCGACCAGCGCCGCCGCCTCGGCGTCGCCGGCGAGTGCGGCGCGACGAAGCCAGGACTCGCCGCGCGCGGTGTTGCGCTCGACCCCGCGTCCTTCCATAAGCGCCAGCCCGTAGCGCGCCTCGCCGGACCGGACCCGCCGCTCCGCCGCCTGCCGGTACAACTCGGTGGCGGCGGCGACGTCCTGCTTCACCCCGGCGCCGCGCTCGGTCATCACGCCGAGCAGGTACAGGGCGGTGCCGAGGCCGCCTTCGGCCGCCTTGGCCAGGCTGGCAGCGGCCTTCTGCTGGCCTTCGGCGTCGAGGGCGTTGCGCAGCTGCGCGAGCGCCACACCGAGATGACCCTGCGGGCAGCCGGCCGCGGCGGAACGGACGTACCAGAGGTCGGCGGTTTCCAGGTCGCGCATTTCCACGGGACCGGAGGTGAGGATGTAGCCGAGCAGGGCCTGCCCGTCCGGCGATCCTGCATCCGCGGCGCGCGAAGCCCAGTGCGCAGCACGCTCGTAATCAGGCTTGGCGTCCTGCTGACTGGGACCGGCCGAGAACACCATGCTGCCGGGGCCGCCACTGGTGACAAGCCCGAACAGGTGCAGAGTGGCCAGCACCACCTGCGCCTCGACCCAGCCGGCCTCGGCGGCCCGCTCGATCCAACGTGCGCCTTCCTCCCGGCTGACGGGAACGCCGGCCCCGTCGAGATAGGCGCGTCCGACCCGAAATTGCGCTTCCGGAATACCGGCGGTGGCGGCGGCACTGAGGGGCGCGAAGGCACGACCAACCTCGCCTGCCTCGATCAGGCTGAGCGCGTAGCGCAGTTTGCCCCGCGGCGAGAACAGGGCGGCCGCGCGCTGCTTCAGAAAGTTCGCCATCAGGTCCTGCAACACCTCTGGGATTGGTCTAGGCGGATAATGGAAAGGCCGTGACAGCGTGTGGCCCGACAGGATACGCCCGCCGGGCCGGTTCCGTCAGGACGGGTCGCGCATGCCCTCGGTCATGGTCGGGATCACCGTGCTCAGCAGGTACTGCAGGATGGTCCGCTTGCCGATGTTGATGTCGGAGGCCACGATCATCCCGGCGGTTGGCTTGAAGTAGCTCGGGACGTTGTGCAGCGTGTAGCGGTTGATCCGCAAGCGGACGCGGTAAAACGAGTCGCCGCCGCCCGGGGTGGCCAAGCCGTTGGCAGGCGCGTTGGCCGCCTCCGCCTGGTAGTCCGTGGTGGAGAAGCTGGCGGAGCTGATGTTGGTCACCACCGCCTCCGCGCCGCCATACTGGACGTAGTTGAAGGTCAGGAACTTGACCTGCGCCTTGTCGCCCAGCTGCACGTAGCCGGCCTGGCCGGCCGGCAGGCGCGCCTCGATCTGCAGTGGCGCGTCGAGCGGGGTCAGCGTCATGAACTCCTGCGCGGAGGTGATCACCGAGCCGACCGACACATGGGCGATGTTCAGCACCACCGCGTCGCGATCGGCACGCATCACCAGCAGGCTCTTCTGCATCTTGGCCTTCTCATAGGCGCCAGACGCCTCGTACAGCTTGCGCTGCGCGTCGGTCAGGGCCTGGTAGGTCTCGGCCTTGCTGTTCTGGATGTAGCTTTCACGCTCGGCGATCATGGCGTTCAGCTTGTTACGGGCGCTGGTGGCGCTCTGCTCCGAAGTGATCTGCGAGCGCTCGATCTCCATCAGCTCGTCCTGGGAGGACAAGGAGTCCAGGCGGCTGCCGACCTGATCCTGCTGCAGCTGCACACGCATGTTGTGCACGTTGGATGCCACCTTGACCCGTCCAGCATACAGCGCGGCGCTGGCCTCATAGCCGACCACGTCGCTCTGCAGCGAAGCGATCTGCTGGTCGTAGTCCTGGATCTTGGCCTCGTAGTCGGACTTGCGGCGCAGGAAGGTCGCGGCCTGCTGGGTGGACGCCGGATCAGACGGATCGGCCACGTAGTCCTTGCCGGAGACCTCGGCAGTCAGCCGGTTGACCTCCGCCTGGAGGCTTCCGGTCTGCAGGCCGAGGCTGCTGACGTCGGCATTGCTGGCGGTGGGATCGAGATGCGCCAGCACCTGTCCCTTGTGCACCACGTCGCCCTCATGGACGTCGATCGAGCGGATGATGGAGGTTTCCAGCGGCTGCACCACGATCATCGGCACCGTCGGCACCAGCGCGCCGTTCGCCGTCACAACCCGGTCGATCGGGAACAGCGCCATCACCAGCAGGCTGGCAAGCGCCAGGGACGAGATGATCCAGGTGGTGTAGAGGGCCGTCGCCGTAGGTGGCATGGACGCCATGGCAGCGCTCGGCGAATGGAACTCGAGCAGCGCCAGCGGCATGTCGTCGTTGCCGCCCTGCCGGCGCAGCGCGACCGGCTTGCCCGCAGGCGTCTCGCCCTGCGGGACGATCTCATTCGAACCGCTCATGGTTCAATCTCCTTCGGCCAGCATCGGCGCCGGACCAGCATTGCGGTCGGCATTCATGTGCCGGTTCTGCTGCAGCCAGAGTTGGCGGTAGATCGCGCAGCGCTCGACCAGGACGTTGTGCGGACCGATGTCGTCCACCTTGCCCTGCTCCATCACCAGGATCTGGTCGCAGTCCACCAGCGAGGACAGGCGGTGCGACACGAGGACCATGGTGCGGCCCTTGGCGATCCGAGCCAAGTTGGCGTTAACCAGCGCCTCGGATTCCGGGTCGAGCGCCGAGGTGGCCTCGTCCAGGATCAGCAGCTTCGGATCCGAGATCAGCGCGCGCGCGATCGCCAGCCGCTGCTTCTGGCCGCCGGAGATGTTGGTCGAGCCTTCCTCGATAAAGGTCTCGTAGCCGGCCGGCATGCGCTCGATAAATTCCTCTGCCCCCGCGAGACGGGCGGCACGCACCACGTCGTCCAGAGTCAGGCCGGGCCGGCCGGCGGTGATATTGTCGCGCACGGTGCCACGGAACAGGAAGTTGTCCTGCAGCACCACGCCGAACGAGCGGCGCAGGTGGTTAAGGTTGATCTCGCGCATGTCGATGCCGTCGAGCTTCAGGTAGCCGCTGTAGTTGCGGCTGACGCCCTGCAGCAGGCGGGTGAGGGTCGATTTGCCTGAGCCGGAGCGCCCAACCACGCCCAGCGAGGTGCCGGCCGGGATCTGGAAGTCGACCCCGTCCAGCGCCTTGGTGGGAGCGCCGGGATAGGAGAAGTTCACGTCCACGAAGGACAGGCCGCCGACGATCTTGGGGCGCATGCCGGTGGTCAGCGCCCTGGTCTCGGTCGGGTTGTTCAGCACCGAGCCGACCTCGCTCAACGACGTACGGACCTCGGTAAAGTCCTCCAGCAGCTTGGCGAAACCGACCAGGGGTGCCGCGACCCGGCCGCCCAGCATCATGAACGCGACCAGACCACCGGCGCCGACCGAGCCGGTTCCGGTGGTGTCGGTCACCGCGAGATAGGCGCCGACCAGCAGAACACCGCGGCTGATGAACATCTCAATCGGCATGATGATGGTCTGCGGCCAGTTGCTCATCCGCCCTGCGGCAAGCTTCCAGCGCGTGACCTCGGCGGTCTTCTCGTCCCATTCCTGCTTGCGCGCGGGCTCCAGCGCCAGGGTCTTCAGCGTGCGTATGCCGGCGATGGATTCATAGAGCACGGAGCCGCGTGCCATCTCGGCCGCGATTACTCGGCCGACGTAGTAGCTGACCGGCCCCATGAAGATTACCACGATCAGGCCGATCGCGCCGGCGCCGGCCAGCGTCATCCAGGCCAGCGTCGAGCTTAGGAAGAACAGCAGCGGCAGGATCATGACCAGGGTGAACATGTCTAGGAAGGTGCGCAGCAGCGACCCGGTCATGAAGTCGCGCACCTTGTAGATCTGCATCACCCGGCCGATCACGTTGCCGGCCTGCTGCCGTTCGAAATATTCAAGCGGCAGGGCCAGCAGCCGGTTGAACACATGGATGCTGATGCGGCTGTCGATGCGTGCCGTCATCACCAGCACCAGCTCCCGCCGGGCATAGCTCAGCAACGTCTCATAGAAGGTGAGCACCACCAGGATCATGGTGATGGAGAACAGGGTGGCGAGCGAATGCTGGCCGACCACCTTGTTGATCACCTGCATGATGATCAGTGCCGGCAGGATGGTCAGGATGGACAGGACCATCGAAGACAGGGTGATGTCGCGCAGCGCGCTCTTCTCGCGCAGGACCACGCGGCTGAGCCAGCGGATGTCGACCGGCGCTTCTGCCTCGACGCCAGCGCGGGCACGGCGCAGCAGCAGCACGTCGCCGGTCCAGACCTGGGACAAGCGCAACTCGTCCACCGCGACCATCGGGTCGCTTTCCCCGCCCATCGGGTCGCGCAGCCAGACGACGCCGCGGTTCGTGTCGGCCGACATGAACAGGCCGGCCGAACCGTCCTTGAACATCAGCACGATCGGTGGGGTGTTGTGCATCCGCACCAGGTAGCGCCACTTCAGGTGCATGCCCTTGGCGACCAAACCCTGGTCGTCCATCCAGCGCACCAGCGTGGCCGGCGACGGCGAGCGTTCGCTCGGCTCCGCCTGGAAGGTCTTCGGGTCGAGCTCGATACCATGGTACCTGGCGGCCGCCATGGCCGCCCGCAACCTGATGGTCATCGGATCGGGGGCCTTTGCGGGTCCGGCAGCGTGGCTTTCCGGTGAGCTACCGTAGCCGGCGTCGTTGCGTTGATCCACAGGATTTCCTTCACCAGGACGCTGCAGGGTTCAGGCCTCACCCCCCGAGCGCAAGACATGGCTGCCGCTTGCACGGCTTCTCACGACAACCATAGCATGCAAAAACCGCTTCCGGGTCATTTTTCTCCGACCCGGTAGCGTCCGGCGGCCACCGGGTCCGCCGCTAGCAGCGCCGGAACCGCCTCGGCGAAGGCGGGCGGCGCCATCATCCAGACCCGCCGGAACAGGCCGAGCGTGCCCCGGGCGCGCTGCTCGAACAGTGACGACAGCAGCAGGGCGAGCGGACTGCGCGCCGCACAGCAGGCGCAGCCGGCCGGATGAGGCACGGTGGCAGGCATCCCGGCAGTGAGGTGCCGGACCGCCATCCAACCCGCCCCCTCGTCTCC
>CAXTOD010000030.1:3235-9272 GCA_964245705.1 uncultured Acetobacteraceae bacterium | reverse complement strand
CCCTCGCAAGGCAGCCCGCCAGCCTCCGCCACCAGGAGCACGGCCTGCGGATCGGCCTGCGGCAGCGGGTCAGAAAGCACCACGTGGAGCGGGATGCGGGTGTCAAGGCGCATGGAAGTGGTTTCCTGGCCTGGCCGCCGTCGCTGGACAGCGGCGGCCGGCTTTGTGAGAAGCATCGCCACCTTACATATGGACGCGCCGCCGGTCCGGCAGCCATCCCTTCCCGGGCCGGCGCAGGCAGGCGCCGACAGGATCGTCATGACCCGTCCCCACCTTCTCGATGCCCTCCTCGACCAGGTTCTGCTTTGCGACGGCGGCATGGGCTCGCGGGTGCAGATGCTCGATCTCGACGTGGAGCGCGACTACTGGGGCCGGGAGAACTGCACCGAGGTGCTCAACCTGTCCCGGCCCGAGCTGGTGCGCGAGATCCATCGCGGCTACTTCGCCGCTGGCGCCGACATGGTCGAGACCAACAGCTTCGGCGGCTCGCCGATCACGCTGGCCGAGTTCGACCTTGAAGGCCGCACCCACGAGATCAACAAGGTTGCCGCCGAGCTGGCCCGCGAGGCGGCGGACGGGTTCTCGGACGGCCGCCACCGCTACGTGGTCGGCTCGATCGGGCCCGGCACCAAGCTGCCCTCGCTGGGCAACGTCGGCTACGATCCGCTGGAAGCGGCACTCGCCGAGCAGTGCCGCGGCCTCATCGCCGGCGGCGTAGACGCGCTACTGATCGAGACCTGCCAGGACACGCTGCAGATCAAGGCGGCGGTCAACGGCGCCAAGATCGCCCGGGCGGCGGCAGGCACCGACACTCCGATCTTCGTCCAGGTCACGATCGAGACCACCGGCACGCTGCTGGTCGGCCCGGACATCGCCGCCGCCGCCACGGTGATCCACGCCCTCGACGTGCCGCTGATCGGGCTGAACTGCGCCACCGGGCCGCAGGAGATGTCCGAACACGTGCGCTGGCTCGCCGCCAACTGGCCGCGGCTGATCTCGGTGCAGCCCAATGCCGGCCTGCCCGAGCTGGTCGATGGCAGGACGCACTACCCGCTCGGGGCGGCCGAGATGGCAAGCTGGATCGAGCGCTTCATCATCGAGGACGGGCTCAACCTGGTCGGCGGCTGCTGCGGCACCTCCACGCCGCACATCGAGGCACTCGACGCCATGCTGCGCCGCCGGGCCGGCAACGGGAGGCGTCCGGCGCCGGTGGCGCGGCGGCCGGTTTGGATCCCGTCGGTCGCCAGCCTGTATGGCCAGACCCCGCTGCGCCAGGAGAACAGCTACTTCTCCATCGGCGAGCGCTGCAACGCCAACGGCTCGAGGAAGTGGCGCGAGCTGCAGGAGGCCGGCGACTGGGACGGCTGCGTCGCCGTCGGCCGCGAGCAGGCCACCGAGGGCTCCAACGCGCTCGACCTGTGCACCGCCTTTGTCGGCCGCGACGAGGTCGGCGAGATGGACGAGGTGGTGCGCCGGTTCACCGCCTCGGTGAACGCGCCGCTGGTGATCGACTCCACCGAGACCCCAGTGATCGCCAGCGCGCTGAAGCTGCACGGCGGCAAGCCAATCATCAACTCGATCAACTTCGAGGACGGCGAGGGCCATGCCCGCGACCGGCTGGAGCTCGCGCGCAAGTTCGGCGCCGCGGTGATCGCGTTGACCATCGACGAGGTCGGCATGGCCAAGACCCCGGAGGACAAGCTCCGCATCGCCAGCCGGCTGGTCGAGTTCGCCTGCGACACCCACGGCCTGCCGCAGTCCGACCTGATGATCGACCCGCTGACCTTCACCGTCGCCACCGGGGTCGAGGACGACCGCAAGCTGGGAGCGTGGACCATCGAGGGCATCCGGCTGATCCGGGAGCGGTTCCCCGACGTCCAGATCATCCTGGGGCTGTCCAACATCTCGTTCGGGCTGAACCCGGCGGCGCGGGCGGTGTTGAACTCGGTGTTCCTGGATCATGCGGTGCGGGCTGGCATGTCGGGTGCCATTGTTCATGTCAGCAAGATCAGGCCGTTGCACTTGTTGGCTGCGGAGGAGGTGGAAGTTGCGGAGGACCTGATCTTCGATCGGAGGCGCGAGGGCTATGACCCGCTCAAGCGGCTGCTGGAGCTGTTCGCCGACCGCAAGGCGTCGGAAGCGGTGAAGAAGTCCAGGGCCGACACGGTGGAGGGGCGGCTGCGCGACCGCATCGTCGACGGCGACCGCAAGGGGCTGGAGGCCGAGCTGGACGAGGCGCGGCAGACCATGGCCCCGCTCGACATCATCAACACGGTGCTGCTCGACGGCATGAAGACGGTGGGGGAGCTGTTCGGTGCCGGCAGGATGCAGCTGCCCTTCGTGCTGCAGTCGGCCGAGACCATGAAGGCGGCGGTGGCGCACCTGGAGCCGTTCATGGAGCGGGTGGAAGGCCAGACCCGCGGCACCATCGTGCTCGCAACGGTGAAGGGCGACGTGCACGACATCGGCAAGAACCTGGTCGACATCATCCTGACCAACAACGGCTACCGGGTGTGCAACCTGGGCATCAAGGTGCCGCTGGCCGACATGATCGCCGCCGTGCGCGAGCACAAGGCGGACGCGATCGGCATGTCCGGGCTGCTGGTGAAGTCCACGGTGGTGATGCGCGAGAACCTGGAGGAGATGGCCAGGCAGGGGATCGAGATCCCGGTGCTGCTGGGGGGTGCGGCGCTGACGCGCAACTACGTCGAGGAGGAGTGCGTCGCGGCCTATAACGGAGGGCGCGTGGCCTATGCCCGCGACGCGTTCGACGGGCTCGGGCTGATGGACAAGGTCGAGAGCGGCGAGCTCGACACCTATCTCGGCGCGATCCAGTCGCGCCGGAAGGGCAAGGGGCGGACCAACAAGCGGCTGCCGGAGCTGGCGGAGGTGCGCGGCTTCGCACCGGTCGACCTGGCCGCGGCGCAGGCGCGCCGGCGGCGGCTGAACGACGAGCCGGTGGTGGCGCCGCCGTTCTGGGGGGCCCGGGTGATCGAGGCGGCGCCGGCCGCGGTGATCCCGTTCCTGAACGAGCGCAGCCTATACCAGTTCCAGTGGGGCTTCCGGAAGCAGGGACGCACGCTGGAGGAGTTCCTGTCCTGGTCCAGGCAGGAGCTGCGCCCGGTGATGCGCCGCATGCTGGTGCTGTGCGCCGAGCAGGACATCCTGCGGCCCCAGGCCGTCACCGGCTACTGGAAGGCGGCGGGCGAGGGCAACGCGCTGGTGCTGTTCGAGCCCGACGGCGTCACCGAGCTCGCCCGGATCGACCTGCCCAGGCAGCCGCGCGAGGACGGCGCCTGCATCGCCGACTTCGTGCGCGACGTGGATGACGGCCCGGAGCAGCGCGACGTGATCGGGCTGCAGGTGGTGACGGTGGGGCAGAAGGCGTCCGACGTGGCCCGGGTCTGGTTCGAGGCCAACCGCTACCAGGACTACCTGTACCTGCACGGGCTGTCGGTGGAGATGGCCGAGGCGATGGCGGAATACGTGCACAAGCGCATGCGCGCCGAGCTCGGCTATGCCGGCGAGGACGCGCGCGACATGGACGCGCTGCTGGGCCAGGGCTATCGCGGCTCGCGCTACTCGTTCGGATATCCGGCCTGCCCCAGGCTGGAGGACCAGGAGCCGCTGCTGCAGCTGCTGGGCGCGGAGCGGATCGGGGTGAGCCTGTCCGAGGGCTGGCAGCTGCACCCGGAGCAGTCGACCAGCGCCCTGGTGCTGTTCAACCGCCACGCCAAGTATTTCTCGATCTGAGAAAGCTCCAATGTTTTAGAGGTATCAAAATAGAAACAGGAAGTACTTATTTATTACACCGTAAATCGTTACTTTTCCGTTGCGCACAAGTTTGGTCGCGTCCTATGGCTTGCAGACCCGGCACGCACAGGTTGCGGGCCGTTCAATGTGAGGACGTATGACGATGGCGTATATCGTGAACAGCCAAGTCGAGTTCGACCTGAACTACAGCGGCACCCTCACCTTCGGGCAGAGCACGCAGTCGGTCTACAGCGCGTTCTCGAACAACACGACGGTCGTCACCGTGACCATCGCGCCGACGCTGAGCGCGCTGTCGGTGATCAACGCCGGCTCCTATGCCGACCTGATCCTGACCTCGACCAGCCTTTCAATCGGGACAGCCTTCGACATCGGCTACGGCACCAACGGCGGCAACGGCTACTACACCTCGGCCGCCAACAAATTGTCCACCACGACAGTCGGACCCAGCAACAGCGCCGCCGGCAACGGCACTTTGGAGATCGGCGGCGGCCTGGTCTCGGCAGGCGTCGCGGACGGGGTCAACTTCGCCGGCACCAACAACACCCTGATCCTCGACACCAGCACCCTGCCGAGCGGCGGTCTGCTGTCGTCGATCAACAACTTCCAGGGCAACGGCGACCAGATCGTGTTCAACGGCGTCGCCGCCAGCAACGCTCGGATCGTCAGCTACAGCAACGGCGTGCTGACCTTCTCCAACAACGGCGCCACGGCCAGCATCGGGTTCACCGGCATGGCCGGCACGGTGACCGCGGCCAACTTCACCATCGGCAACACCGCCCTGGTCGAGGGCGGCAACAGCTCCACCTATGCGGGCAACCTGGTGATCGGCTTCGCCACCTGCTTCCTGCGCGGCACCATGATCGCGACGCCGTCGGGCGAGGTCGCGGTCGAGACCCTGCGCGCGGGCGACCTGGTGACCGCGGTCGAGGCCGGGCGGACGGTGTCGCGCCCGGTGGCCTGGGTCGGCGGCCGCGCCATGCGCGTCGGCGACCATGACGGGCAGGACGCGGCCTACCCGGTCCGCATCCGGCGCCACGCCTTTGCCGAGAACGTGCCGCACCGCGACCTGCTGGTGACGCCGGAGCACTGCATCCTGACCGAGGCGGGCCTCACCCCGGCACGCATGCTGGTCAACGGGGCCTCGATCCTGGTCGACCGCACCATCCCGGAGTACGAGTTCTTCCACGTCGAGCTGGAGCGCCACGGCATCCTGCTGTCCGAAGGGCTGACCACGGAAAGCTACCTCGACACCGGCAACCGCGCCCTGTTCACGCAGGCCGGCCCGGTTCCCGTGCTGCGCCCCGACGCCGTCATGGCCGCCCCCCTGGTGGTCGCGCGCGACGTGGTCGAGCCGATCTGGCGCCGGTTGCGGGATCGTGCCCACGTTCTCGGGCTCGACGCCGACTGCGCCGCCGTCGCCCTGACCGACCAGCCGGACCTCCGCCTGCTGCTCGACGACGGCAGCGAGCTTTCCGCCTGCTGGCACAACGCCCAGCGACACATGTTCCGCCTTCCGCACGGCGCCCGGCCGGTGCGCCTGCTGTCGCGCGCGGCGATGCCGTCGGACACGGTCGGCCCGTTCGTCGACGACCGGCGCATCCTGGGCGTCGCCGTCGACAAGCTGGTGCTGTGGACCGGGCTCGACGAGCAGGTGGTGCCGCCGGCGGCGCGGTCGCTTCGCGGCTGGCACGCCGACGAGGGTGCCCGCTGGACCGATGGCAACGCGGAGCTCGACCTGCCGCGGGCCGGCACGGACGCGGTGCTCGACGTCCACCTCGCGGCCACCATGCTGTATCGCGACGAGACCAGGCTGGCTGCCTGAGCGTTTCCGTGCGCCGTGTCGTCGGGCGGGCGGTCCCGGCCGCCGTCGCGGCACGGCCGGAGCGGTAGGCCGGAGCGGCACGCCTTGCCTCGGCCCGGCCCAGCCCCCGGCCCGTCGGCCGGTTGTCGGGGGCTCGACGTGCGGCAGCCCTCGCCGGCGAGGCTGTCCGGACCGGGTCCGCGGTTCGGGGTCCGGCCTCGGGCTCCGGGTACGGAGTCCGGACCTGGTTCCGGGCCCGGCTTCGGCCGGGCAGCTGATCGTGACGGGCCGGCGCGCCTCGGCATGGCCCCGGAAGGCGGGTCCCGGCTGCCGGTGACGGGTTCGTGGAGCGCGAACCTGGCGTGCCGTGCCGGACCGTCGGCGTGAGACCGGGCAACGCGGGCCGGCGCCGGCATCGGGACAACTCCGGCGCCGGCCCGATGTTCGGGAGTGCGGCGGGAG
>CAXTOD010000030.1:0-3162 GCA_964245705.1 uncultured Acetobacteraceae bacterium | reverse complement strand
CCACAGGGCGGACAGCGTCCTGTCCGCCCTGTGGCAGGCGGCGCGGCCGGCCGAGGACGCTGCGCCGGTCGATCCGGTCCGGGTCAGGCAGCTCGCGCA
This sequence comes from uncultured Acetobacteraceae bacterium, assembly GCA_964245705.1. Taxonomy (GTDB): domain Bacteria; phylum Pseudomonadota; class Alphaproteobacteria; order Acetobacterales; family Acetobacteraceae; genus Lichenicola. The sequence goes on along the minus strand of CAXTOD010000030.1, from coordinate 3,063 downwards.
GGCCCTGGGCGAGCAGGCGATGCAGTGCGTCGCCGATGCGCTCGGCGCCCGCCAGGCGGAGGTGGTGCGGCACAGCGCCGACCTGCTCGGGACGCTGGTGTCGCTGTGGGCCGCCTGCGGCCTGTCGCCCGACGAGATCTGGATCGAGCTGCACAAGCGCGAGCAGCTCGGCAGCCTGCTGATGCAGCTCAACCAGGCGCAAAGCCAGGTGCCGCGCCGCCTGCTCAAGCCGTGGCGGGTGGACAGCACCAAGCTGCCGTGACCGGTTCCGTCCGGTCATGGGTCGCTTGGAGCGAAGGGCTGCCCTGAGCGGGTGCGGCAACACGGGGCTGGCGCCGGCGCACCGGCAGGGCGATATAGCCGCCATCGTGATCCTCCTCCCCAGCCCAGCCCGGACCGCGTTCCCGCCAGTTCCGATTCGCTGCGCCGGCAGCTTGCGGGATGCCGGCGCATGAACTGGGCCGACCTGCTGGTGCTGGCGCTGCTGCTGCTGTCGGCGCTGGTCGGGCTGCTGCGCGGCTTCGTGCGAGAGGCGCTGGGGCTGTGCGCCTGGATCGCCGCCGCCCTGCTGGCGATCCGGTTCAGCCCCGAAGCGGAGCCGTTCGCCCGTCGCCTGATCGGCGACGCGTCGATCGCCGATCCGGTGGCATTCCTCGTGGTGTTCGGGGTGCTGCTGATCGCCTTCCTGCTGGTCGCCGCGGCGCTGGGCGGGCTGGTGCGCGGCTCCCTGCTCGGCGGGCTGGACCGGCTGGCCGGCTTCGGGTTCGGCGTGTTGCGCGGCTTCGCCGTGCTGGCGATCGCCTACCTCGTGGCGGTGCCGCTGCTGCCGGAGGCCGGGTGGCCGCACGCGCTGACCGCCAGCCATTCCCTGCCTTATGTCCGCGCGGGCGCCGCCTTTGTCGCGGTCCGCCTGCCGGAGCGGTTCCGTCCCGACCTCGCTCCGCCGCCATCCGCGGACGCAAGCGCCCCATGAGCCGGCATCCGGCCGCCGGCAGGAGTTCGACATGACCGCTTCCATCGGCGAACCGACCGGCCCGCATGACGACGACCACCCGCACGAGGAATGCGGCGTGTTCGGGATCTGGAACGCGCACGACGCAGGCGCCATGACGGCGCTCGGCCTGCATGCGCTGCAGCACCGGGGACAGGAGGCGACCGGCATCGTGTCCTTTTCCCAGGACGGCCCTGACAGCCGCTTCCACACCCACAAGGGGCTGGGCCTGGTCGGCGACGTGTTCGGCGACGCCCGCATCATCGGCGGCCTGCCGGGCCACGCCGCGGTCGGGCACAACCGCTACGCCACCACCGGCGCCACCCTGATCCGCAACGTGCAGCCGCTCTACGCCGAGTTCGAATTCGGCGGCCTGGCGGTCGGGCACAACGGTAACCTCACCAACGCGTCCAGCCTGCGCCGGGCCCTGGTGCGTCGCGGCTGCATCTTCCAGTCCACCACCGACAGCGAGGTGTTCATCCACCTGATCGCCATCAGCCTGTACACCACCGTCACCGACCGGCTGACCGACGCGCTGAAGCAGGTGATGGGCGCGTACTCGCTGGTGGTGCTGAGCCAGGAAGCGCTGATCGGCGTGCGCGACCCGCTCGGCGTGCGGCCGCTGATCCTGGGGCGGATCGATCAGAACAAGGATGGCCAGAACAAGGACGGCCAGAACAAGGATGGCGCAACCGACGGCAAGCCGGCCTGGGTGCTGGCGAGCGAGACCTGCGCGCTCGACATCGTCGGCGCCGAGTTCGTGCGCGACGTGGAGCCTGGCGAGATCGTCGTCATCGACCACGACGGGGTGCGCTCGATCCGCCCGTTCGGCGACAAGCCCGGCCGGTTCTGCGTGTTCGAGTACATCTACTTCGCCCGGCCCGACTCGGTGCTGGACGGCTACGGCGTGTACGAGGCGCGCAAGCGCATCGGCGTGGAGCTGGCGCGGGAAAGCCCGGTCGAGGCCGACGTGATCGTGCCGGTGCCGGATTCCGGCGTGCCGTCGGCGATGGGCTACTCGGTGTCGAGCGGCATCCCGTTCGAGCTCGGCATCATACGCAACCACTACGTCGGCCGCACCTTCATCGAGCCGACCGACCAGATCCGCAACCTGGGCGTCAAGCTGAAGCATTCCGCCAACCGCGCCATGATCGCCGGCAAGCGGGTGATCCTGGTGGACGACTCGATCGTGCGCGGCACCACGTCGCGCAAGATCGTCGAGATGGTGCGCGCCGCAGGCGCCTCGGAGGTGCACATGCGCATCTCCTCGCCGCCCACCACCCATTCCTGCTTCTACGGCATCGACACCCCGGAACGCGGCAAGCTGCTGGCCGCCAACCACGACAGCGACGAGATGGCCCGGCTGATCGGCGCCGACAGCCTCGCCTTCATCTCGCTGGACGGGCTGTACCGCGCGCTCGGGCGTCCGGAAGGCCGCAACCCGGCTAGGCCGTTCTATTGCGACGCCTGCTTCACCGGCGAATACCCGATCAGCCTCGCCGACCTGAACGAGAACAGCCGCGCCCGGCCGGACCTGCTGGCCGAGGCGCGGTGACGCCGACACGACAGGTTGATCGACCGCTTCGCCGCGTCGGGCGTTAGGGCCCGACATCCAACGCGGAGGAGCGACCCATGACCGACCTGTCCCAGATCAAGGAGCACGCCGAGGTGATCGGCGCCGACGGCGTGCATGTCGGCACCGTCGACCACCTCCAGGGCGACCGCATCAAGCTGACCAGGAACGACTCGACGGACCAGAAGCACCACTACATCTCGACCGGCCTGGTCGCCGAGGTCGAGGACGGCACCGTCCGGCTGTCCGCCAATGCCGACGTCGCGGTCACCTTCGAGGAGGCCGAGTAGCGCCGACGCGCGCCCGACCGCCGCCGCACCGAAGCAGGACGACCAAGACCATGAAGATGAAGGTTCCGCTCAAGAAACTCGCGGATCAGACGATCGTCGTCACCGGCGCCTCCTCCGGGATCGGGCTCGTCACCGCCCGGCTGGCGGCGAAGCGCGGCGCCCGCGTGGTGCTGGCCGCGCGCAGCGGCGACGCGCTGGCGAGCCTGGCG
>CAXTOD010000029.1:0-16284 GCA_964245705.1 uncultured Acetobacteraceae bacterium | reverse complement strand
AACGGCAGGATGTGCTTGAAGAAATGCGCCGCCAGCCGCTCGGCGTCCTCCGCCTCGCTGGCGCCGCGGCGGCGCTGGACTGGATCGAGCAGCGGCAGCGCCGGGTGCCGGACCCGCTGCCGGCGATCCGGTTGCCGGCCGCCTTCGACGGGCCGCAGCCGGACCCGCGGCGCATCCCGGCGGCGGTCTCGTTCCTGCCGGCGGTCCGTGCCTGCACCCGGCAGGGGGACGCGGACGACCCGGCCGGTGGCGTCGCCGCCTGGCAGCTCGGGCCCTCGGCAGTGCTCTGGTCGATCCCCTGCGGCAACGGCAACTTCGACCGCGACACCCTGTTCGTGCTGGCTGGCGCACACGGCGCAGCCGCCCCGGCCGCCTTTGCCACGCTGCCGCAGATGGCGCCGGATCCGCCCGGCGTGCTGGTCGATGCCGAGCCCGGTCCGGACGGGCGCGACATCGCCGCCACCGCGCCCAGCCGCGGCCTCGGCGACTGCGGCGACTTCCGCTCCTACCGCTGGGACGGCAGCCGCTACCGCCTCGTGCTGGCGCGGCTGATGACCGTGTGCCGCGGCCTGGGCGTCGAGGACTGGCCGGTGGTCTACCGCGACCGGCGTTGAGGCAAGACTCAGCCCCGCGTGCCGAGCACCAGTCCGACCGCCGCCAGCGCCAGCAGCAGCGCCGCCACGGCGACGGAGGTGGCGAACGCCAGCACCGCCATGCGCAGCAGGGTCCCGACACCGCTCGTGCCGTAAACGCCGCGCAGGTGCGCGAACAGGTGCACCGGCAGCAGCAGCAGGATCCATGCCGACACGGTACTCGCTACCGTGTCGATGAGGAAAAACGTCACCAGCACGAGGCAGGCGAAGCACAGCGAATGGATCGACACGATCACGTGGTCGTACAGCACGCGCCGCTGCGGCAGGTAGAGCACCCACAGCATCAGCGCCGCGACCGGCAGCATCAGGATGGCGAAGCGCTCCGACCAGTCACGGGCCACTGCCAGCACCTGGTCCGGATGGTCAGCCGCCCGCTCCAGTCGCGTGCGCAGCCACCGGGTCGCGTGCGGGTATCCGTTGATCGTGAGCGAGTCGAGCTTCTGCTCGACCGTGCGATGCTGCGCCGGATTGAGCGGGCCGACATCGATCGTCCCGCCGGTGAGCGATCCGATGCCGAACAGGAGGAACAGCATGACGAAGAACAGCCGCAGCGGCGGGATCTCGCGGGCGCGCCTGCCCTCGATGTAGTCCCGGCTCAGCCGCGCCGGGTCGAGCGCCAGCCGGCGCATGGTGCGCCAGAACCGGCTGTCGGCATGGGTGACGGTTTCCAGCAGCTCGGCGCCCAGGTGCAGCACGGACCGGTGCACCTCGCCCCCCTGGCCGCAGTCGTGGCAGAACCGTCCGGCCAGCGGCGTGCCGCAGTTGAGGCAGGCGGCTTCCCTCATCGCGCGATCCTTCCGGTCTTCCCTCCGCATGGCGCCGGCGCGACACTCGCCCGTCGCTCCGCCCGCGTGGCGGAGCCGGGCGCTTGCGGCAGCCGGCCGGATCATGGTGCATGCCGGCAGGGACGGGCGCCAGGAGGGGTTTGATGAACCGGACGCTCAGGATCGCCTGGACCGGCCTCCTGGTCAGCCTGCTGGTGCTGGCGATCAAGGCGCTCGCCTACCGGCTCACCGGCAGCGTGGCGCTGTATTCCGACGCGCTGGAAACCGTGATCAACGTCGCCACCGCCGGCGCCGCCGTGTTCGCCCTGTGGTACAGCGCCCGTCCCGCGGACGCCAACCACCGCTACGGCCACTACAAGGCGGAGTACTTCAGCGCCATCGTCGAGGGCGGGCTGGTGCTCGCCACCGCCTTCATGATCGCCGGCGCCGCGTGGCAGGGGCTGGACCATCCGCCTCCGATCCGGGCGCCTTGGCTCGGCATCGCCGTCAACGCCGCCGGGGGTGGCGTCAACCTCCTGTGGGCGCTGGTGCTGCTTCGCGAGGGCAGGCGCGCCCGCTCCCCGGCGCTGCTGGCCGGCGGACGGCACGTCATGACCGACGTGTGGACCACGCTGGGCGTGCTCCTCGGGTTCGCCCTGGTGCCGCTGACCGGCCTCGCCTGGCTCGACCCGTCGGTGGCGGCGCTGGTGGCGCTCAACATCCTGCGCGCCGGCTACGGCGTGCTGCGCGCCTCGGTCGGCGGGCTGATGGACGAGGTGCCGGACCTGGCCGACGTGTCCGTGCTGCGCGACGCCATCGCCGAGGGCGGCGGCGGCGCGATCGAGGCGCACGACGTCCGTTTGCGCGCCGCCGGCCGCATGACCTTTGTCGAGTTCCACCTGGTGGTGCCGAGCGAGATGACGGTGGAAGCGGCGCACCGGATCTGCGACCGCATCGAGACCGCGATCCGCGCCCGGGTCGGCCAGGCGGTGATCAGCATCCACGTCGAGCCCGGCTACAAGACCAAGCAGCACGAGCCGCGGGAGGACGTGCTGCTGTTGTCGTGACCGCCCGAGCCCCGGGGACCGGCCTGGAGCGCTGGCTAGCGGTTCATGTGCGCCGCGATCCAGTCGATCCAGCGTGTCTGCACGTCCATCTGCCGCACCGGGTCGGACGGGAAGTGCCCGCCCACCGGGTAGGCGTAGAACTCGGTCTCGACGCCGTTGTCCTTCAGCGCGTGGAACAGCCGGTACGACTGCGTGATCGGCACGCGGTAGTCGCCCACGTCGCACAGCACCAGCGTCGGCGTCCTGACCTGCTGGAACGACGTGTCCGGGGATTGTGCCTCGTAGGAAACCAAGTTGTTGCCCAGGTAGGGTGAGCCGCCGACCTGGAACGCCGTCGACACGTTGCCGTCGGACAGGTCGTACATCTGGCCCCAGTCGGTGATCGCGGCCCCCGCGACCGCGGCGCGCCACGCGTGGTAGTGGCCGATCAGCCAGCTCGTCATGTAGCCGCCATAGGACCAGCCCGACACCGCCACGTGCGACGGGTCGGCCAGGCCCTGGTCCTCCAGCGCCTTGACGCCCGACATCACGTCCTCGCCCGGGCCCTGGCCCGCGTCCTTGTAGATGGAGGCGTAGAACGCGTTGTCGGCATTGTCGCCGCCGCGGTAGTTCGGCTCGAACACCAGCCAGCCATGCGACGCCAGCGCCTGGCTGAACACGTTGAACCGGTCGCGCGAGGCGGAGTTCGGACCGCCATGGATCACCAGCACCAGCGGCAGGGGTCGCCCCGCCGCGGCGCCGGGAGGCGTCGTCAGCACGCCGTCCAGCGTCCGGCCGCCCGGACCGGCCCACCTGAAGGTTTGCGACCGGCCGAGCGTCAGCGAGCCGAGGGACGCGTTCTCGTCGGTCAGCGCCACCGGCTTCGCGTCCGGCCGGTCCATCCAGTAGAGCTCGTAGGGATCGTGTCCGGTCTGGCCCACGAACGCGACCTGGTCATGACGCCCGACGGCGGCGTCCACCCAGAAGCCGCTGGCCGGCATCACCGTTCCGAGATCCAGCCGCCGCGCCTGGCCGCCATCCACCGGCTGCAGCCACAAACCCACCGTGGTGGCGTCGTTGGCGCCGACCAGCAGGCTCCTGCCGTCTTCCATCCACCAGGTGCCGTAGATGTTCTTGTCGAGGGCGGACGTGACGTCGCGGCCCGGGCCGCCGGGCACGGGTGCGACGAAGCCGTCCTGGAACTGCCAGGCCTTGCCGTCGCGCGCCCGCCAGTACGCGATCGTGCTGCCGTCGGGAGACACGTTCGGATACCCCTCCAGCGTCTTCTCGCCGGTCAGATCGCGGATCTGGCCGGTGGCGACGTCGAGGATCTGCACGCGTGACAGGTACTCGTCGCCGCTGGACGGCGTTTCCTGCCGCACGATGACCAGCGACCTGCCATCCGGCGTCCATTTCAGCGGCGACGAGGGCGGCCCGGGCGGCAGGCTCACCGGCAGCGACCAACCGCCGCTGGTCAGGCGCCTGGCCGTCCCGGTGCCGTCTGCGGCAATCAGCCAGGCATGCGACGGGCGCGGCTTCTCCCTGGTGGTGAAATCGTCGTCGCCCACGGGGAAGCCGGTGCGGTACTTGTCCTCGCCGTGCCGTTCGGGTGCCGGGTCGGTGGCCGCGAAGGCGAACTGTTTTCCGTCCGGGCTCCAGGCGAACTGGTCGATGCCGTCCTTGACGTGGGTGACCTGGAGCGCGTCGCCGCCCGACATCGGCAGCATGAACAGCTGCAGCTTCTTGGTCGTGTCCGGCGCCATGAACGCCAGCCGGTCGCCGCTGGGCGACCATCGCGGGGCGCCCGCATGATGGCGATCACGCGTCAGCGCCCGCAGCGCGTGCGTGCCGACATCGACCAGCACGAGCTCGGTCCGGAACTCGTCATCCCCGAGATCGGCGCGCTGCTCGACCAGTGCCACCGACCTGCCGTCGGGCGCGATCTGCGGATCCGACAGCTTCACCACGCGCGCGAGGTCTCGCATCGTCACCGCATCGGCAAGGGCCTGCGGGGAAAGCGCCGCCAACGAGGACGCCGCCAGCGCGGCATGAATGAGGCGCATCCAGGCTCCTGTTCCTTGACCCTGGAACCGTATCATTGCTGCTGTGGAGCGGACCACTCCAGGGCGGATGAAGACAAGGCCACGGGTTCCGTCGTTGAACCTCCGGCAACCGCTGGGCGTGGCCGTGCATCGCCATGCGGCTGAGCAGCCAGCACGGCAAGTCTCGCCGCGGCGCAAGGATGACGCGCAGCTGCGACTGCGCGCCTCATAAGCGAGCGCCTGGTCGACATCGCGCCATGGGCTCAGGGCCGACCATGTTGCTGGCCGGCCTGCGGACGAGCGACCTGGTGGCGCCGTGGCCGATCGACGGCGCGATGGATGGCGCCGCTTTCCGTTCCAGCGGATGTAGCTTCCTCCGTTCACATCCAGGGTCGCATCGTTGATCGAGCGCTGCGACGGCTGAAGACGGAACGCGACGAGTTCGGCCAGCTCGCCGGGGTCTGCCATGGCTTGTATCGGGTCGTCTGCGAGAGCGGCTGCCAGCCCGTGCCTGCTGATGGAGTCGTCGGCCATTCCGCCGTTCACCAAGCCGGGCGTTATCGCGATCGAGATTACGCCCGGTGCGGCGTAGTTGCGGACAAGCGACTTCGTCACGTTGATCAGCGCAGCCTTGGACGCGCCATGCGGCATGAAGTCCGGGACATACCCGCGCTGGGCCGCGCGGCTGGCAATGTTGATGATGCGGCCGCCGCCGTGTGGCTTGAAGTGCCGGATCGCGCAACGGCAGGGATCGACGGCTGCCTGGAGGTTGACCCGGAGATCCCGTTCCCATGCAGTCCGGCAAGCGTGCAGGTCGCCATCGAGCCGGGCCTTCATCCGGACGCCGGCGTTGTTGACCAGACCATGGATCCGATCGGCCAAGGCCTCGGCCCGCGTCCAGAGGTCGGTCGCGCCCCCGGGTGAGGAAAGGTCTGCCTGCAGTGTCCAACCCCGGCCATGGATCTCGTCGAGAAGAGCCGCGGCTCCTGCTTCGTTGCGCCCATAGTGGATGATGGGACGTGCGCCCAGACGAACCATTGCATGAACGAGAGCGCGACCGGTCCCGCCTGACGCACCGGTGACCAGGGCCACGAGATCCTGCAGGGTGGATCGGTTGCGGTGTCCGGCATGTGGTCTGCTCCCGTATCGGCCGATGTGCAGGGTCCAGGTTCATGGCGGGCTTCATCCGGCCGGCCCGTGTTCCGTCGCCTTCAGCACGTCGATGAAGGCGCGCAATCCCGGCGGCACCTGGCGGTGGCCGGGGTAGTAGAGGAACAGCCCCGGGATGCGCGGGCACCATTCGTCCAGCACCGTGACGAGCCGGCCGGCCGCCATGAACGGTTGCGCGGTGCGCTCGGGGACGTAGGCGATGCCCAGGCCGGACGCCGCCGCGTCCGCCATCAGCTCCACGTGGTCCAGGATCAGCGGCCCCGGAACCTCGACCGTCAGCTCCTGGCCGTGCTGCGCGAACTCCCAGCGGAACAGCCGGCCGCTGCGCAGGCGGTACCGGATGCAGCTGTGCCGCGACAGGTCGTCCGGCGTTCGAGGCGTTCCGCGGTCGGCCAGGTAGCCGGGCGAGGCTACCGCCACGAAGCGGACCGTGCCGCCGAACCGCACCGCCACCATGTCCTGCGGCACCGCCTCGCCCAGCCTGATGCCGGCGTCGAAGCCCTCGGCCACGATGTCCACCAGCCGCCCCTCGGTGACCAGGTCGAGCGACATCTCCGGGTGCCTGGCCAGGAAGGCGGGCACCACCGTCGCCAGCAGCATCCGCGCCGGGCCCTCGGCGCTGTTGATCCGCAGGGTGCCGCTCGGCCGGCTCCGGAACCGGTCGACCTCCGCCAGCGCTAGGTCGAGGTCGCGCAGCACCGGCTGCAGCCGCGCCACCAGGCGTTGCCCCGCCTCCGTCGCAGACACGCTGCGCGTGGTCCGGTGCAGCAGCCGCACCCCGATCCGGGCTTCCAGCGCCCGGATCGTGTGGCTGAGCGAGGACGGCGACAGCTGCAGCTCGTCCGCCGCCTTGCGGAAGCTGCGGTGCAGGGCGACCGCCGCCAGCGCGTCCAGCTCCGCCAGGCTCGGCCGCTCATTCATGGGCGTTCCTCATCAGGGCATGGTGTGTTCCGGCGATTAAGCACAGCAATGCCGCGCCCCAGATGCCGTTCCGGAAGACGCCGATGCGCGGCGTCCACACCGGAAGGCTCCCTCATGTCCAAGACCTGGTTCATCACCGGCACCTCGTCCGGCCTCGGCCGGATCCTGACCGAAACGCTGCTGGCCCGCGGCGACCGCGTCGCCGCCACCTTGCGCCGGCCAGAGCGCCTCGACCCGCTGCAGGCCGGGCACGGCGACCGGCTTTGGGTGGCGCCGCTCGACGTGAGCGACGTCGGGGCGGTGCGGCACACGGTGGACGCGGCGTTCGCGGCGCTCGGCCGGATCGACGTGGTGGTGAGCAACGCCGCCTACGGGCTGTTCGGCGCGGCCGAGGAGGTGACCGACGCGCAGATCCGGCAGCAGCTCGACACCAACCTGCTCGGCTCGATCGCGGTGATCCGCGCCGCCCTGCCGCACCTGCGGGCGCAGGGCGGCGGCCGCGTGCTGCAGGTCACCTCCGAGGGCGGGCAGATCACGTATCCGGGCTTCAGCCTGTACCATGCCAGCAAGTGGGGGATGGAAGGCTTCGTCGAGTCGGTGGCGCAGGAGGTGGCGCCGTTCGGCATCGCCTTCACCCTGGTCGAGCCCGGTCCGGCCAGGACGGAGTTCGGCCAGGGGCTGGTCAGCCCGCCAGCGATGGCGGAGTACGACGACACCCCGGCCGGGGGGGTGCGACGCGCCGTCGCCGAGCGGTCGTTCCCGATCCACGGCGACCCGGCGAAGATGGTCCGGGCGATGATCGACTGTGCCGACGCGGCCGAGGCGCCGCGCCGCCTGCTGCTGGGCCGCGACGCCTTCGACCGGGTTCGCGCCGCGCTGGTCGAGCGCCTGGCGGTGCTGGACCGGCAGCGCGAGGTGGCGCTGTCCACCGAGGCTGACGATTGAGCGCTTCCCGATCCGGTGTCGCCGCACCAGATGCAGGAGCGGCGGCAGCGGGGACAGGGTGGCGCGGGACTTCGACATCGTGGTGGCGGGCGCAGGGCCGGTCGGGCTCGCCTTCGCCGGGTCCCTGGCGGGCGCCGGGCTGCGCATCGCCCTGGTCGACCCGCAGCCGGCCGCAGCGCTTGCGGACCCCGCCGATGACGGCCGCGAGATCGCGCTCACCGACCGCTCGGTCGCCATGCTGGACGCGATCGGCGCCTGGGCCCGGATCCCGGACGACGCGGTGGCGCCGCTGCGGCACATGCGGGTGCTGAACGGCCCGTCGCACTACGCCATGCAATTCGGCGCAAGCGAGGGCAGCGATGGCCGGCTCGGCCGCTTCGCGCCCAACCATTGGCTGCGTCGCGCCCTGCACGACGCGGTCGCCGCCCGGCCGGACGTTTCCCTGCTGCCCGGCCGGTCGGTGAGCTCCACCCAGGCGGAAGGCCGCAACGCGCGCGCCGTGCTGTCGGACGGCACGGCGCTGACCGCCGGCCTAGTGGTCGCCGCGGACACCCGGCGCTCCCGGCTGCGCGCGCAGCAGCGCATCCCGGCGGTGCTGCACGACTACCGCCAGTCCATGCTGGTCTGCCCGGTCGAGCACGCGCTGCCGCATGGCGAAACCGCGACCGCCTGGTTCGAGTACGGCCGCACCCTGGTGACGCTGCCCCTGAACGGCGGGCCCTTGAACGGCGGCCGGTCGCCCGCGGTGATGACCCTTGATCGTGCCGACGCCGAGGCCCTGCTCGCCCTGGACGACCGGGCGTTCGGCGACGAGGTGACCCGCCGCTACCGCAACCGGCTGGGCGCGATGCGGCCGGCGGGCGCAGCGCCGAGGCCAGGGCGTGCTGCCCGAGCAGGCCGAAGTTGAAGCCGTGCGCGGAAGCGGTCATGCGGCTGTATGCCGCCGGCGACAGTTTCCCGGCCCGGCTGCTGCGCGACGCGGCACTGCGGCTCGGCAACCTGCCGCCGCTGCGGCACGCGCTGGCGGCGCGCATGCACGATCCCGATCTCGGCGGCAACGCGTGATCGCGGGATCGGCGGCGGCCGGGCGGGTTGTATCTCAACTTCAGACTAGCGGCACGGGTAAGCGCACAAATGTTTTTGAACAGGTAAAGGCGAAAGCCGGTTCCAAGGTTTTTTGAAACGATAGTAATTGACATATCCGTCACGCGGCTGATCGACTGCATGATGTTGCTCTTGCACAGCAAAGCCAGAATTAGGCGTTGGCGAACGAGAGCTTATTCACACAACTTTCGCATAAACCCTCCTGCTTAGGATCAGGCCATGCTGCAGGCATCGCTCTAAAACTTGATGCTTGCATTTACGCGACACCTCACGTCATGATGCAGGCATCGTAAATTTAGGTTGCTTGCAATGATCGAGGAAGTGATTGGTCGAGCGAAGGGCGGCATCGCTAGGGCAGAAAAGCTTAGCGCCGTCGCAAAGTCTAACATTGGGAAGGCTGGGGCCGCCGTGCGGTGGGGGAAGCTGCCTAAAGCAACGCACATTGGCAGCTTCCAAGAAGAGTTTGGCATTGATGTCGAGTGCTACGTGCTCGGTGACATTGAAAAGACAGCGGTTATCAGCCAGACGGGTATGGCTAGAGTGCTTGGGCTTTCGCCCCGCGGGAACTCCTTCCCGAGTTTTATTAACTCGCGTGCTATGGAGCCTTTCGTCGGCGGAGACATTCGAGAGAAAGTAGAAAAACCATTAAAATTTCAATGGGCTTCTGGCGGCGGCGTACCTGCAAACACGCTGAACGGGTTCGATACTGCGCTACTTATCGACGTGTGCAACGCGATCATCGCCGCCGAGGCTAAAGGAGCGCTCAAAGCCGAGCGCTACCGGAACATCATCCGACAGGCACACATCGTTGTTGGGGCATCGGCAAAAAGTGGCATTCGTCAGCTCGTCTATGCCCTCGCTGGCTACAACCCAACCACCGAAGAAGTTATAGCAGCTTTCAAGCTATACATTCAGGAGGAGGCGAAGAAGTATGAGCCAGAATTTCCAAGTGAGCTATATATGCATTGGCATAGACTTTATAATATTCCGGTTCTTGAGCGAGGGCGGCCATGGCACTTTAAGCATTTGACTGTAAGTCACATTTATCATCCACTTGCAAAGAGCAGTGGTAAAATTTTGACTCTCTTACGTGCAGTTAAAGCCGCGGACGGCAGCCGACAGAAAAAGCTGTTCCAGTTTCTCAACGAAATCGGTGCAAGAGCACTGAGAATGCACCTTGGACGAGTTTTAGAAATGGCTGAGTCGTCGACTGATAGCAATGAGTATGAGCGTAAGGTGGCTGCCCGTTTCGGAGACCAACGGGAACTTCAACTAGTATTGCCTAGCGAAACTTAGCGCTTCCAACGCTTCAGCGTTGCTACTTGGGCGATCTCACGGCTGCGCTCTGGCGTCATCTTCTCTGCCCGCGCTTTGCCGCCCATGCTTCCGAGCTGGACGGCGGCGTTTCCCACCTGGTCACGCTCTTCCTAAATTTTCCTGGTCGCGGTTCGGCCGACGTGCACCGCCAAAACCGATTACATCAGCGGGACGCTTCTTCCAGTTAGGGCCTTTAGGCATTGTGCTTGCTACGTTTTGATGGATTTATGCGATCGAGTTCATCGTCAATCTGATGTATCTGTTGCTGCGTCGCGGATGCCTTTAGTTCTACTAGAAAGCGATGGGTTAGCATCTCCGACTGCTTGCGCTTCCACCAGATCCAAGCAGCTACGGCCGACGCGCCTAGGCCCCATGCGAAGCTACCGATTGAAGCCAAGTCAGGAAGGGATACCAATACCCTCCATGCTTGGGGCTAGACATAACACGGCGGAGCGTCCGGGGCGAGCTTGGCCAACCGCTAGTCTAAAAATGACACGCTACCCAAACTAGCACCTTTGACCCAGGCGCACGCGATCACAGATGATACGCTGTTCCGGTCGCACAGGATGACCCCGCCCATGCCTTCCGCCAGCCGCTCCGCCGTCCTGTCCGCAGCACCGGGCCCGGTCGCTTCCGGCCTGCCGCGCTGGGACCTGTCCGACCTGTACGACCGCCAGGACAGCCCGGAGCTGGCGAGCGACCTGGCGGAAGCGGACGCCTCGGCCGAAGCCTTCGCGGCGCGCTACGCCGGGCGGCTCGGCAGCCTCGACGCGCCGGCACTCGCCGCCGCCATCGCCGAGTACGAGCGGATCGACGAGCTGCTCGGCCGCGCCGGCTCCTATGCCGGCCTGCTGTTCGCCGGCGACTCCGAGGATCCCGCGATCGGCCGCTTTTCCCAGTCGGTCAACGAGCGGGTGACGCAGATCTCCACCCGGCTGGTGTTCTTCACCCTCGAGCTGAACACCATCGAGGACGAGGCGCTGGCCGCGCTGCTGGCCGACCCGTCGCTCTGCCGCTGGCAGCCGTTCCTGCGCGACCTGCGCGTGTTCCGGCCGCACCAGCTGTCGGAGGAGGTGGAGCGGGTGCTGCACGAGAAGTCTGTCACCGGCGCGTCGGCCTGGAGCCGGCTGTTCGACGAGACCATGGCGGGGCTGCGGGTCGAGATCGGGGGCGACAGCCTCACCGTTGGCGACGCGCTGAACCGGCTGTCCGACCGCGACCGCGCGGTGCGCGAGGCGGCGGCCCACGCGATCGGCGCCGTGTTCAACCGCAACATCCGCCTGTTCTCGCTGATCACCAACACGCTGGCCAAGGACAAGGAGATTTCCGACGGGTGGCGGGGCTACCCGCGCCCCGGCAGTGCCCGCAACCGCGGCAACATGGTCGAGGACGAGGTGGTGGACGCGCTGGTCGCCGCCGTCACCGCCGATTACGGCCGGCTGTCGCACCGCTACTACGCGCTCAAGGCGCGCTGGCTCGGCCTGGAGAAGCTGCAGCACTGGGACCGCAATGCGCCGCTGCCGTCCGACGAGGACCGTCCCGTCGCCTGGGAGGAGGCCCGGACCCACGTGCTCGACGCCTATGCGGGGTTCGCGCCGGAGCTGGGCGACATCGCGCGGCGCTTCTTCGACCGGCCCTGGATCGACGCCGAGCTCCGTCCGGGCAAGTCCGCCGGCGCCTTCGCCCATCCCACGGTGCCGTCCGCGCACCCTTACATCCTGATGAACTTCCACGGCCGCACCCGCGACGTGATGACGCTGGCGCACGAGCTCGGCCACGGCGTCCACCAGGTGCTGGCGGCCGAGCAGGGCTACCTGCAAAGCTCGACGCCGCTGACCCTGGCCGAGACCGCCAGCGTGTTCGGCGAGATGCTGGCGTTCCGCGCCCTGCTCGACGCCGAGACCGACCCGGCGCGGCGCCGGCGGATGCTGGCGGGCAAGGTCGAGGACATGCTCAACACGGTGGTGCGTCAGGTCGCGTTCTACCGCTTCGAGACCAGGCTGCACGACGAGCGCCGCCAGGCCGAGCTGCTGCCGGAGCGGATCGGCGCCATCTGGCGCGAGGTGCAGACCGAGAGCCTCGGCCCCGCGTTCGAGTTCGCGCCCGAGTACGACGCGTTCTGGGCCTACGTGCCGCACTTCGTGCACTCGCCGTTCTACGTCTACGCCTACGCGTTCGGCGACTGCCTGGTGAACGCGCTGTACGGCGTGTTCCAGTCCGGCCATCCCGGCTTCCGGGAGAAGTACGTCGCCATGCTGCGCGCCGGCGGCACCAGGCGGCACCGCGAGCTGCTGGCACCGTTCGGCCTGGACGCCACCGACCCGGCGTTCTGGCGCAGGGGCCTGGACGTGATCGCGGGCTTCATCGACGAGCTCGAGGCGGGGGCCTGATCCATGGCGGAACGCGACCTCGACCGCGCCGGCAGCGTGTTCGGCGAGATACGCCGGCTGGCGCGCACCTCCGGCGCGGTCGGCGGCATCGCCGCGCGCCTGGCCGGCGCCCGCATGGGCCTGCGCACCAACAAGACCGCGCACGCGGAGGACCTGCGCGCGATCCTGGGCGGGCTGAAGGGCCCGCTGATGAAGGTGGCGCAACTGCTCTCGACCATCCCGGACGCGCTGCCGGAGGAATACGCCGCCGAGCTGGCGCAGCTGCAGGCCAACGCGCCGCCGATGGGCTGGTCGTTCGTGCGCCGGCGCATGGCGGCCGAGCTCGGCCCGAACTGGGAGTCCCGCTACGCCAGCTTCGAGCGCGAAGCGGCCGCCGCGGCGAGCCTGGGCCAGGTGCACCGCGCGACGCTGCATGACGGGCGCCTGGTCGCCGCCAAGCTGCAATATCCCGACATGGTGTCCACCGTGGATGCCGACCTGCGCCAGCTCCGCGTGGCGATGGCGCTGTACCACCGCATGGACAACGCGATCCAGCAGGACGAGGTGTACAAGGAGCTGGCCGAGCGCCTGCGCGAGGAGCTCGACTACAGCCGCGAGGCGGCGCACCTGCGCCTTTACCGGCTGATGCTGGCCGGACGCGGCGACGTCAGCATCCCCGAGCCGGTCGACGCGCTGTCCTCCGCGCGCCTGCTGACCATGACCTGGCTCGACGGCATGTCGCTGCAGAGCTACCTCGACACCGGCCCCGACCTGGACAGCCGCAACGCCGTCGCGCGCGCCCTGTTCCGGGCCTGGTACCTGCCGTTCTACCGCTACGGCGTGATCCACGGCGACCCGCATCTCGGCAACTTCCAGGTGCGCGCCGACGAAGGCCTGAACCTGCTCGACTTCGGCGCGATCCGCATCTTCCGCCCGCAATTCGTGCAGGGCGTGATCGACCTGCAGCACGCGATCGAGCGCGACGACGCCGACCAGGCGTACCACGCCTACCAGAGCTGGGGCTTCACCGACATCTCGCGGGAGACCATGGACGTGCTCAACGAGTGGGCGCGCTTCATCTACGAGCCGCTGCTGCAGGACCGGGTGCGGCCGATCCAGGAATCCGACGACCCGCAGTTCGGCCGCTCGGTCGCCGAGCGGGTGCATGCCGGGCTGAAGCGCACCGGCGGGGTGAAGCCGCCGCGGGAGTTCGTGCTGATCGATCGCTCCGCCATCGGGCTGGGCAGCGTGTTCCTGCGCCTCAAGGCGAACCTGAACTGGCACCGGCTGTATCACGAAACGGTGGAAGGCTTCACCGCCGACGACCTTGCCGCCCGGCAGGCCGCCGCGCTGGCGGAGGCGAGGGTGCCGCCGCCGCTCGGCCAGGCCTGACCCGTCCCGCGGCCGGCAGCCGGGGCGCGATGTTCGAGATCCGCCGGGACGACCTGTCCGACGAGGCCACCCGCGCCCTGCTGGCCCTCCATCTGGCCGGGATGCGTGCCAGCTCGCCGCCCGGAGCCGTGTTCGCCCTCGACCTGTCCGGCCTCCTGGCGCCCGACGTGTCGGTCTGGACGGTCCGGGACCGCGGCCGGGTGGTCGGGATCGGCGCCCTCAGGATCCTGCGCGACGGCACTGGCGAGCTGAAGTCGATGCGCACCCATCCCGACCACCTTCGCCGGGGCGTCGCGGCCGCGCTGCTCGACCACCTCGTGGCCGAGGCGAGGGCGCGCGGCCTGACGCGCCTGAGCCTCGAGACCGGAACCGGACCCGCCTTCGACCCGGCGCTGTCGCTCTACCGCACCCGCGGCTTTACCGATGGCGAGCCGTTCTCGGACTACGTGCGCAGCAGCTTCAACCGGTTCCTGCACCGGCCGCTTTGAGAAATCGGTCCCGGTCCGCCTCGACCGGGCCGTGGCATCGGGCCGGCCTGGTCCCGGCATCGCGTCCCCTGGCATGAGACAGGTGTGGAACGGGTCCCGGCGCGTCCGCGTTGTCCGCGCCACCACCCGCCGCTCTTTTCTGGGGATCCGCCTCCACCATGTACGGGGACGCCATGTCGTCGCGCCGCCCGGCCTGCCGTGGCGTCCTGCCGTCCCGTCCGTGCCCGGGCTGGGCGCATCTGGGCGGGATCGGCCTCCGCCGCCGCATCCGCACCGCCCGGGCCTTCACGCCGCCCCGACCTTTCCGAACGCCGGAAACCGAGACAGGAACACCGTAGTGACCCAGGGGAACGACCGGGCAGGCACACCGCTGACGCCGGCGGAAGCGGAGCGGTCGAGTGCCGGCGACCAACACCTCGCCGCCAGGCTGGCCGGCCTTTCCGAGGGCACCGACCCGTTCGCCGCCGCGGTCCGCACCACCCGCATGGCCATGATCGTGACCAACCCGCGGGAAGCCGACAACCCGATCGTGTTCGCCAACGACGCGTTCTGCCGCCTGACCGGCTATCCTCGCGACGAGGTGCTGGGCCGCAACTGCCGCTTCCTGCAGGGCGCCGACACCGACCGCGCCGCCGTGGACACCATACGCGCCGCGGTCGCGGCGGCCGAGCCGATCGAGATCGACATCCGCAACCATCGCAGGGACGGCGAAGGGTTCTGGAACCGGCTGCTGATCGCCCCGATCCGCGACCGGGACGGCAACCTCGAATACTTCTTCGCCAGCCACGCCGACGTCACCCGCGAGCGCGAGAACCTCGCCGAGCGCGAGCGCGACCTGGCCGAGGTGCGCGCGCAGCTGCTGCAGGAATCCGAGGAGCGCCGCAAGGTCGAGGACGCGTTCCGGCAGTCGCGCAAGATGGAGGCGGTCGGCCAGCTGACCGGCGGCATCGCGCACGACTTCAACAACATGCTGCAGGCGATCAGCGGCAGCCTGGAGCTGATCCACCGCCGGATCGGCCAGGACCGGTCCGAGGAGGCGGCCCGGTTCGTCGACAGCGCCCGCAGGACCGTGGAGCGCGCCGCCGCCCTCACCGGCCGGCTGCTCGCCTTCGCCCGGCGCCAAAGCCTGCAGCCGAGGCCGGTCATGATCGACGCGCTGGTCGAGGGCATGGCCGACCTGTTCCACCAGACCGTCGGCGTCGGCGTGACGGTCGAGCTGGACCTGAAGGACGGCACCTGGCTGGTCCGGTGCGACCCCAGCCAGCTGGAGAACGCGCTGCTGAACCTCGTCATCAATTCCCGCGATGCCATGCCCGACGGCGGCCGGCTGGTGATCGCGACCCGGGACGTCCGGCTGGCGAACCAGGAGGTCGTGGGCCAGGACGGCGCCCACGCCGGGGAATACGTCGAGATCTCGGTGACCGACACCGGCGTGGGCATGGACGACGTCACCCGGGAGCTCGCCTTCGACCCGTTCTTCACCACCAAGCCGCTCGGCCAGGGCACCGGGCTCGGCCTGTCCCAGCTTTACGGCTTCGTCCGCCAGTCCAGCGGCGTCATCGCCATCGAAAGCGCGGTGGGCGAGGGCACCACCGTGCGGATCTCGCTGCCGCGCCACCAGGCGGCCGGGGAAGGCGACGCGGCGGCGGCCGTCGGGTCCGAGCCCGTGGATGCCGGCCGGCACGACGTGGTGCTGCTGGTGGAAGACGAGGACGTGGTGCGCGCGGTCGCCGCCGAGCAGCTGCGCGACCTCGGCTACCGGGTCCTGGAAGCCAAGAACGGCGTGGCGGCGCTCCGGCTCCTGCAGGGGGCCGGCCGCGTCGACCTGCTGGTGACCGACGTGGGCCTGCCGGGCGGCCTGAACGGACGCCAGGTCGCAGACCAGGCGCGGGAAAGCCGGCCTTCCCTCCCGGTGCTGTTCATCACCGGGTATGCCGGGAGCGTCCTGAAGGAGCAGCTGGCGCCGGGGATGGAGGTGATCGGCAAGCCGTTCGCGCTCGACGCGCTGGCCGCGCGGGTGCAGCGGCTCGTGCCGCGGCCGGCCGGACCGTAAGGGCGCGCCGGCTCGCGGAG
>CAXTOD010000028.1:0-16989 GCA_964245705.1 uncultured Acetobacteraceae bacterium | reverse complement strand
GCCTCGACCTCGCCGGCGCCGTCCGACAGCGGCACCAGCCCGGGCGCCGGCGGGCCGCCGCCGTAGCGCCCGGTCGCCACCATGAGGTCGCGGTAGTTCAGCGAGCAGGCCCGCATCCGCACCAGGACCTGGCCGGGGCCGGGCTCCGGACGGTCCCGCTGGGTCAGCAGGAGGTCGTCGATCTCCGTCGCACGCGGCAGCTGGTAGCACTTCATGATGAACCCCCCGCTCAGACCGGCGGCGGGTTGCGCTCGGCGAACCCGTCCTGGTGCCAGTACGGGTACGGCTTCGGCCGGGCGCTTGCCTTGTCCAGGGTCGCCACCTGCTCCGCCGTCAGCGACCAGCCGACCGCACCCAAGTTCTGCCGCAGCTGCTCCTCGTTGCGGGCGCCGATGATGACGTTCGCCACCGTCGGCCGCTGCAGCAGCCAGTTCAAGGCGACCTGCGGCACGGTCTTCTCCACCTCGGCGGCCACCGCCTCCAGCGCGTCGACCACCTGGTAGAGGTACGCCTCGGGCACCTGCGGCCCGGCCTCGGTCACCATCGCCGTGTTCAACCGCGAGCCGGCGGGGACCGGCTTGTTCCGCCCGATCCTGCCGGTCAGACGGCCCCAGCCGAGCGGGCTCCACACCACCGCCCCCACGCCCTGGTCGATGCCCAGCGGCATCAGCTCCTGCTCGTAGTCGCGGCCGACCAGCGAGTAATACGCCTGGTGCGCCACGTAGCGCGGCAGGTTGTAGCGCTCCGCCGTGGCCAGCGACTTCATCAGGTGCCAGCCCGAGAAGTTCGAGCAGCCGACGTAGCGGATCTTGCCGGCGCGCACGAGGTCGTCCAGCGCCGACAGTGTTTCCTCCACCGGAGTCCTGGCGTCGAAGCCGTGCAGCTGGAACAGGTCGATGTGCTCGGTGCCGAGGCGCTTCAGCGACTTCTCCACCGAGTCGATCAGGTGGTAGCGCGACGAGCCCACCGCGTTCGGGTCGTCGCCGGCGCGGAAGGTCGCCTTGGTCGAGATCAGCACCTGGTTGCGCCGGCCCTTGATCGCCTGCCCCAGCACCTCCTCCGCCGCACCCGCGGAATAGATGTCGGCGCTGTCGAACAGCGTCAGCCCGGCCTCGAGGCAGATGTCGACCAGCCGCGACGCCTCGTCCACGTCCGAGGTGCCCCAGGCCTGGAAGAACTCGCCCTTGCCGCCGAAGGTGCCGGTGCCGAAGCTCAGCACCGGCACGCTGAAGCCCGACCGTCCGAGCCGCCTGTGTTCCATGGTCATGTCCCGCTCCTGATCGTGTGTCCCGTTCGAACGCGCCGAAGCGTGATCGGCTTCCGCCAAAGCGGACGGGGCCGCCCTGCGTTCGGATGACAATTCCTGGAACGGAGACCCTCGATGCGCGCCCTATGCTGGAACGGACGGAACGACATCCGCTGCGAGACGGTGCCCGATCCCGCGATCGAGGACCGACGCGACGTCATCCTGCGCGTGACCGCTTGCGCCATCTGCGGCTCGGACCTGCACCTGATGGACGGCCAGATGCCGACAATGGAGAAGGGCGACATCCTCGGCCACGAGTTCATGGGCGAGGTGGTCGAGGTCGGCAGCCCGGACCACGTGCTCAAGGAGGGTGATCGGGTGGTGGTGCCGTTCAACATCAACTGCGGCGAGTGCCGCATGTGCCGCCTGGGCAACTGGTCCTGCTGCCTGAAGTCCAACCGCAACGGCGAGATGGCGGCCAAGGTGCAGGGCTACCCGACCGCCGGGCTGTTCGGCTATTCGCACCTCACCGGCGGCTATGCCGGCGGACAGGCCGAGTACGTCCGGGTGCCGATGGCCGATGTGGCGCCGATGAAGGTGCCGGAAGGCATGTCCGACGAGCAGGCGCTGTTCCTGACCGACATCCTGCCGACCGGCTGGCAGGCGATCGACCATTGCGGCCTAGAGGGAGGCGAAACGGTGGCGATCTGGGGCGCCGGGCCCGTGGGCCTGTTCGCCATCAAGTCGGCGGTGCTGATGAAGGCAGGGCGGATCATCGCCATCGAGACCGTGCCGGAGCGGATTGAGCTGGCCCGCATCGCCGGCGCCACCGACATCATCAACCCCGCCGACGAGAGCGTGCAGGACCGGATCCGCGAGATCACCGGCGGCCAGGGCGCGGACGCCGTGGTGGACTGCGTCGGCATGGAGGCGTCCGGCCATGGCGGCGTGCTCGGCGTCCTGTCCAAGGTGCAGGAGAAGCTGACCGCGACCGAACGGCCCTACGCGCTGGAGCAGATGGTGCAGGCGGTGCGGCCGTGCGGCGTCATCTCGGTGCCGGGCGTGTACTCCGGGGCGGTGCCGCTGAACATGGCCGCCATCGTGCAGAAGGGCCTGACCATGAAGACCGGCCAGACCCACGTGAAGCGCTACCTGGAGCCGCTGGCCAAGCTGATCCAGGACGGCAGCATCGACCCGACCTTCCTGATCACCCACCGGTCCAGCAACCTGGAAGAAGGGCCGGAGCTGTACCGGACCTTCCGCGACAAGAAGGACAAGTGCGTGAAGGTGGTGTTCCACCTTTGAGCACGTTGTAACGTTCCGGTTTCGCGTCCAGAAGACGGCCCGGGAGCACATCCCCCGGCTTCTTCCTGTTCCGGAGCGCGTCCCTTGTCCCGACTCCTCCTGTTGCGCGGCACCGTTCTGGCGGCGCTGCTCTCACCTGCCTGCGTCCCGGCCGCGCGTGCCGACGAGCCGCCGGCCGATGGCAAGCCGCCGGCGCACCTGCCGCACTTCATGCCGCAGCAGAAGCTGTCCGACGGCACGGTCACTGTGCGCGGCCAGAAGATCGACTACCAGGCAAGCGCCGGCACGCTGGTGATCCACCCGAAGGGCTGGGACGATTCCGACCCGGCCGACGGCACCCATGACGACAGGAACCCGACCGCGGAAGCGTCGATGTTCTACGTCGCCTACCTCCGCAAGGGCGTGCGCCCGGAGAACCGGCCGATCACCTTCGTCTACAACGGCGGCCCCGGCTCGGCCACAATCTGGCTGCACATGGGCGCGTTCGGACCCAGGCGGATCGTCACCGCCGACGACACCCACACCGACGCCGCCCCTTACCGCTTGGTCGACAACGACGACAGCCTGCTGGACGCCTCCGACCTGGTGTTCATCGACGCGCCCGGCACCGGCTTCGGCCGCATCGAGGGCAAGGACGCCGCGCACTCGTTCTACGGCACCGACCCGGATGCCTGGGCCTTTTCCTCCTTCATCGCCCAGTTCCTCGGCCGCTACGGCCGGTTCAACTCGCCCAAGTACCTGTTCGGCGAAAGCTACGGCACCACCCGCTCGGCGATCGTGGCCGAGATGCTGCAGCACGAGATGGGCATCGACCTGAACGGCGTGATGCTGCTGTCGCAGATCCTGGACTACGACAACTCGATCGACGGGCCGCAGAACAACCCCAGCGTCGACCAGCCCTACGTGCTGGCGCTGCCGAGCTTCGCCGCCACCGCCTTCTACCACCACAAGCTGCCGGCGGAGCCGCCCGACCTGCGCCGGTTCCTGGACGAGGTGGAGCATTTCGCGCTGACCGATTACACCGCGGCGCTGCAGCAGGGCACCGCGCTGTCCGATGCCGACCGCGACCGGATCGCCGCGCGGTTGCACGACTATACCGGCCTGCCGGTCGACTACATCCGCAAGGCCGACCTACGGGTGAACGGCGGCGAGTTCGAGCAGACCCTGCTCGGCGCCGATGCGCTCGACACCGGCCGCCTGGACAGCCGCTTCTCCGGACCGGCGATGGACCCGCTGGCGGAGCGGCCGGACTACGACCCGCAGGGTGCTGCGATGTCGTCCGCCTACCTGTCCACCTTCAACGACTACGTGCGCCACGTGCTGCACTACGGCGACGGCGGCCCCACCGGCGACGGTTGGACCGAGTACAAGCAGAGCGCCAACAACATCCGCGACTGGTCCTTCACCCACCAGCCGCCCGGCGCCGAGCGCCCGGTGCGCGGCGTGCCGAACGTCCTGCCCGACCTGGCCGCGGCGATGAAGTACAACCCGAAGCTGAAGGTGCAGCTGAACCAGGGCTACTTCGATCTCGGCACGCCGTATTTCGAGGGCATCTACGAGATGCGCCACCTGCCGATCCCGCACAGCCTCGCCGGCAACGTCGAGATCCGGCAGTACCAGTCCGGCCACATGGTCTACGCGCATGAGGACGCGCTGCGGCAGCTGCACGACAACTCCGCCGACTTCATCCGCCGCACCGACAACCAGCCGGCCGCGACGCCCGCCCGGTAGCGCTCACCCCGCTTCCGCGGGACGCCGCAGCAGCGACAGCAGGCCGTCCTCGTAGACGCGTGCGAAGGCGGTGCTGTCGCCGAGCGTGGCGTTCCAGCGCGCGTCGGTGAACCGGGAACGGACCTGCCGGCACAGCGTCGGATCCGTCGCCATCGCCACCGCATAGTCGACATAGGCGTCGAGGTCGGCTGCGATGCCGTCCGGGACGCCGTAGACGTCGAGCAGGCGCGCGGCCATGCGCGAGGCGAAGGACCGTCCCGGCAGGGTGACGATAGGCAGGCGCATCCGGATCGCGTCGCTCGCCACCGTGCCGGCATTGTAGGGGAAAGTGTCCAGGAACAGGTCGGCCAGGCCCAGCCTGGCCATGTACAGCTCGGGCGCACACCGGTCCGCGAACAGCAGCCGCTCCGGATCGACCCCTGCCGCTCCCGCAGCCCGCTGCATCGCGCGGCGCGACCAAGGGTTGTCGTCCGCCAGCCAGAGCACGGCATCGGGCGCCCGTTGCAGGATCGACATCCAGGCGGCGAACACGGCTTCGGTGATCTTGAAGTGGCCGCAGAAGCAGCAGAGCACGAAGCGGTCCTCGGGCAGTCCCGCACCCGCCCTGGTCAGGCCTGGCGTCACGCTGCGCCGGCTCTCGTTGGCCTGGTAGACCCCATCGATCGCCAGCGGGCGCGGCAGGTACTGCGCCGCCTGCTCCGGCGGCACCACGAAGCCGTCGCAGATCAGCGCGTCGAGCTCTGGCAGCGGCACCGGCCCGACAAAGCCGAGATAGGTCGCCTGCACCGGCGCCGGCTTCCAGCGCAGGACCTGAAACCGGCTCCCCGCGGTCAGGCCGTTCAGGTCGATCAGGATGTCGACCTCGTCGGCCCGGATCAGCCGCGCGACCTGCTCGTCGTCGAGTCGCGACACCAGCCGCAGCTGGTCGAACGAGGCCAGGATCCGGCGGCGGACCTCGCTGCCGTCGTCGATCGTCGAGCAGTAGCCGAACACCTCGAACCGCGTGCGGTCGTGCCGCTCGAACAGCTCGGCGATCAGGTAGCTCATCGCGTGCCGGCAGAAGTCCGAGGACAGGTAGCCGATCCGGATCCGCTGGTGCCGGTAGCCGTGGAGCGGCGCCAGCCGTTCGGGAGCGGCGACCGTCTTGCGCGCCACCCAGGACTCGGTGGCGGCGCGTTGCAGGGCGACGTCGTCGGTCAGCGCCAGCGCCCCGAGCGGCCCGCACTGTGCCAGGATCGCGTCGGCCGGCAGGTCCGGCAGCGGATCGAGCACCGGCCAAAGGCACATCTTCTGCCGCAGATGGACCCAGTGCTGGATCACGTCGGGCTGCGCGGGATCGATCCGGAGCGAGCGGCGCAGCAGCGCTTCGGCCTCGTCGAGCCGCCCGATCTGTTCCAGCAGCCGCCCCTGGTGGTTGAGCAGGGCGATCCGGTCATGGTCCGGCTGCAGCGCCGCCGACCACGTCGCGAGCGCCGCGGCGGGTCCACCGGACGCTTCCAGAGCCAAACCGAGGTTGACCGCCGCCGCGGCGAAGGACGGCTTCAGCCGCAGCGACTCGCGGTAGGCGATGATGGCCGACGCCTTGTCGCCGTGCTGGCCGTAGATGGCGCCGATGTTGAACCAAGCCGCGAAACGCCCGTCATCCGGGCCTCCTCCCGCGGCGATCCAGTCCTGGTAGAGGGTGATCCGGTCCTGCGCCGAGAGCGGCGGCACGGCATGCTCGACGAGGTCGAGGATCGCCGGCAGGCTGATCTCGCCCAGTGCTGCGTCCCGACCGCCTGCCGTGGAGAAGTGGTTCACTGCGGTCTCGCCACCGTGTCTGGGATCCCCATTGTAACGGGCAAAGGTGAAGATCCCGATAAGGTCGTCGCACGACAACGTCCCGCCGCCCCCGGGCGACGGGACGCATGCTCCGTCAGCTGATCAGGATGTGTTGCTGCGCGGGCGTCATGACGGTGATCTGCGCTGTCGTGAACGCCCCGACCTGGGCCGCCGAAAGCGAGCCGAGCTGTCCGGTGGTCAGGCCCGGGATCTGCAACGTGGACACCGCGACGATGTCACGGGTCGAGAACACCGCCAGCTCGCTGGTGGACAGGGCGCTGATGCTGGCCGTGGTGAAGGCCTGTATCTGCGCGGTCGAGAGAGCGGACACCTCCCCGGTCGTCAGCCCGGCCACCTGCCCCATGGTGAACGC
The DNA here is from genome assembly GCA_964245705.1 of uncultured Acetobacteraceae bacterium. Taxonomy (GTDB): domain Bacteria; phylum Pseudomonadota; class Alphaproteobacteria; order Acetobacterales; family Acetobacteraceae; genus Lichenicola. The sequence goes on along the minus strand of CAXTOD010000028.1, from coordinate 10,513 downwards.
CGAGATGCTGCGGGTCGTCAGGGAAACGAACTGCATCGTCGTCAGGCTGGAAAGCTGCATGGTCGACAGCGCGACGACGTCGGCAGTCGTCAGTCCCGTCAGCGCCGCCGTTGTCAGCGCCGCAACATCAGCCGTCGTCATGGCCTGCATGTCCGCCGTGCCCAACGCCCCCAGTTGCGTCGAGCTCAGCGCCGCCGCCTGTGCCGTGCCCAGCACCGCCGCCTGCGCCGTCGTCAGCGCGCCCACCGCCGCCGTGCCCAGCGCCCGCACCTGTGCTGTGGTCAGCGCCGGTAGTTGCGCCGTCGTCAACGCCGCCACCTCCGCCGTGGTCAGCGATGCCACCTGCGCCGTCGTCAGCGACGCCAGCTGGGCCGTGCCCAGCGCCACCACGTTCGCCGTGCCCAGCGCCGCCACGTCCGCCGTCGCCAGCGCCATCATCTGGGCAGAGGTCAGGGCGGCAGCCTGCGCTGTCGACAGCGCCGCGGCACCGGCCGTCGTGAGGCCGGCCAGCGTCTTGGTCGACAGGACGGCGAGATCGGCGGTCGTGATGGCGGCGATGTTGGCGGTGGTGAACACCGCGAGCTGTGCCGAGCCGAAGCCGATGATCTGATCCGTGGTCAGACCGGCGATCGTGTCGGTGGACAGACCGGCGACCGTCGTTGTCGACAGGACGGCGATCTGGGCAGAGGTCAAGCTGGACATTATCCCACGTGGCTCCATTCACATGATTGAGGAATGTCGCCGTTTTGGGACGTGCCACCGTAGGCAGATGGAGATTAACGGACGATGAAGCCGCCGGCCTCGATGCGATGGTCATGAGGCCGGCAGATCCTCCTGCCGTTTACGGCTTGGCAGCCTTTCCCGGATATCAGGGGAAGGATCTTGGGAAGGCAGGTGGCCGTGGACAAAGGGCTTCTCATCGAGGGTTGGCGGCACGTGAACCATTCCTACGCGCTGATCAACCAGCACCAGGCGCTGGCGATGAAGCGGCAGGGCGAGGTCAGGCTGTTCCACCGCGACCTGCCGTTCGCGATGCCGCACTGGAGCGCCGATCGCAACGATGCCGGGTTCGATGCGCCCGATCGCGACGTCCTGGCTGCCCTCGGCGAGCCGCCCGAGGATGCGGACCTAGTCGATGCGGTGTATCGCATCTGCTCGCCGTTCCGGGTTGCCGCGGACGATGCCTACGCGCACCACCGTACCACGACCTTCATGATCACCGAGATCGGCCTGTCGCCGGAAAGCTTCTCGCCCGGCGCCGATCGGTCGCCGTCGTTCACCCGGGACCGGAACGCGATCGTCACCTCCACCGAATGGTCCAGAAGCCGCATCATCGAGTACGGGTTCCTGCCGGAGCGGGTTCACACGGTTCCACTCGGCGTCGACACCTCGATTTTCAAGCCGGTCTGGCCGAACGCACGCAGCCGCAGCCGGGACACGCTCGGCATCGCGGCCGACGAGACCCTGTTCCTCAACATCGGTCCGCCGCTGTGGAACAAGGGGATCGACGTGCTTCTCAGGGCGTTCGCGCTCCTGCGCCTGCGCGGGCTCAAGGTCAGGCTGCTCGTCAAGGACCAGCAGGACGTCTACGGGATCTCGCTGCAGACCGTCATCCGGACCCTGGGCAGCGACTTCCCGCCGCTCCTCCGGGACGTCGTCCTGTCCGGGATCGTCACGGTGCCGATGAACCTGTCGCCGGCCCAGCTTGCGATGCTGTTCGGTGCGGCCGACTGCTACGTGTCGCCTTATCGCGCGGAAGGGTTCAACCTGCCGGTGCTCGAGGCCATCGCCTGCGAGGTCCCGAGCATCGTCACCCGCGGCGGCGCCACCGACGACTTCTGCACCGACGCGACCTCGGTCCGCATCCCGGGGCGCTTCCACCGCAAGGACAGCGACGCCGGGCTGGTGGGCGCCTACGTGGAGCCGGAACTGGACATCCTGCTCGACGCGATGGCTTCCTTCGCCACCGGCTGGCGGCCTGACCGCCACGGCTTCGACGTCGACCGCCGGAGCATCCTGCAGCGGTTCAGCTGGCAGCAGGCCGCGGCCATGACGACGCGCCTGGCCCTCCATTAGGAGCGACCAGCCGCACGGCCCGAAGCTCGACGCCCCCGCACCCCCGTGGGATCATGCCCGCTGGGCAAGGGAGACGGTTCCAATGCGGCGAGGACTGGGTCGATGGGCAGGCGGTGCTTCCGGAGCCGCGATGGCGATCGGCCTCCTGCTGTGCGGCGGCACCCACGCGCAGGATCGCACCCTGGTCGCGGTCGGCAACGACATCCCGGTCCATGTCAGCCTGCCGCACGCGAACGACCAGTACGTCAAGCGCACCGTCATGATCCCGATGCGCGACGGGGTGAAGCTGTTCACGGTGATCGTGGTGCCGAAGGGTGCGCACGACGCGCCGATCCTGCTGACCCGCACCCCCTACAACGCGGCCAAGCGCGTCACCCGCAACGACAGCCCGTCGCTGCTGGCCACCCTGCCGCAGGGCGACGACGTGTTCGTGGCCGGCGGCTACATCCGCGTATTCCAGGACGTGCGCGGCAAGTACGGCTCCGAGGGCGACTACACCATGACCCGACCGCCGATCGGCCCGCTCAACCCGTCGGCCACCGACGACACCACCGATGCCTGGGACACCGTCGACTGGCTGGTGAAGAACGTTCCGGAAAGCAACGGCCGGGTCGGCATGCTCGGCTCCTCCTACGAGGGCTGGACCGTGGTGATGGCGCTGCTGCATCCGCACCCGGCGCTGAAGGTCGCCTCGCCGGAAAGCCCGATGGTCGACGGCTGGATGGGCGACGACTGGTTCCACTACGGCGCCTTCCGGCAGACCAACTTCGACTATGTCACCGGGCAGATGACGGTGCGCGGCGAGGGCGAGCCGATCCCCCGCCCGCGCTACGACGACTACGAAACGTTCCTGCGCGCGGGCTCTGCCGGCGACTACGCCACCGCCGCCGGGCTAGACCAGTTCCCGTTCTGGCAGCGGATGAAGGCCCATCCCGCCTACGACGCATTCTGGCAGGGCCAGGCGCTGGACCGGTTCGTGGCCGATCATCCGTCGGCCGTGCCGACGCTGTGGGAACAAGGGCTGTGGGACCAGGAGGACATGTGGGGGGCGATCCACAGCTGGCTGGCGCTCAAGGCGAAGGGGGGCGCGGACAACAACATCCTGGTGATGGGGCCGTGGCGGCACAGCCAAGTGAACTACGGTGGGGCCAGCTTGGGGCGGCTGGATTGGAGCGGTGATACGGCTTTGCAGTATCGTCAGCAGGTTCTGCGGCCGTTCTTCGACCAGTACCTGAAGATGGGTGCGCCGAAGGCGGACGTGCCGGCGGCGGCGTTCATCTACAACACCGGGGAAAAGCACTGGGACCGGTTCGACCGCTGGCCGCTCGCCTGCGACTCGGGCTGCGACGCGCCGATGACCCCGCTCTACCTCCGGGCGGGCTTCGGGCTGTCGTTCGACCGGCCGGCCGACGGCGCCGGCTCGGACAGCTACGTGTCGGACCCGGCCAAGCCGGTGCCCTACCTGCCGCGGCCGGTGGCGTTCGGCGACAGCACGCGCTGGAAGCCCTGGCTGACCACAGACCAGCGCAGCGTCGCCGACCGGCCGGACGTGCTGAGCTACGAGACGGCGCCGCTCACCGCCCCGGTGCGGATCTCCGGCCAGCCGCGCGCCGACCTGTTCGCCGCCACCAGCGGCACCGATGCCGACTGGGTGGTCAAGCTGATCGACGTGCAGCCGGACACGGTTCCCACCGATCCCAGCATGGGCGGCTACCAGCTGCCGGTCGCGATGGACATCTTCCGCGGCCGCTACCGCGCGGACTTCGCCCATCCGAGCCCGATCCCGGCGAACCAGGTCGAGCGCTACCGCTTCACCCTGCCGCCCACCAACCACGTGTTCGGGCCCGGGCACCGCATCATGGTGCAGATCCAGTCCAGCTGGTTCCCGCTGTACGACCGCAACCCGCAGCGCTACGTGGCCAACATCTTCGAGGCGGGGCCGGCCGACTACGTGCCCGCCACCGAGCGGATCGAGCGCGAGGGCGCGCAGGCCAGCGCGGTCTGGCTGCCGCTGGTGCCGGCAGGCGTTCCCTGACGCGAGGGGTGCCGGTCGCACATTCCGGTGCTGAAGCCGTCCGTGGCGGCGGCAGGGTCGAACTCCCCGGTGACGCGCCCGTTCTGCCGGTGACGCGGGGCACTCGGGGGATCGCCATTGGAACGCATGATCGAGCGGGTCGCCCTCGCTTCCCAGCCCGCTCCCCGTCGCTGAGCCCGGCATTGCCGTCGGAGCCCGGAGATGGCAACCGTTCTCGTGGTCGATGACGAACTGCTGGTGGCCGACATCCTGGCGTTCGCGCTGGAGGACGAGGGCTACCGGGTGCTTCGCGCCCGCAACGGGGCGGAAGCGATACAGCGCCTGACCGAGGAGGCGGTGGCGCTGGTGATCACCGACTACCTGATGCCGGCGATGAACGGGATCGAACTCGCCGAGGCGATCCGCGCCGCCAAGGGGGCGGACGTCCTGCCGGTCGTCCTGATGAGCGGAGCGCAGGCCCATCTGGCCCGGCGCCAGAGCGACCTGTTCGCGGCCGTGTTCGACAAGCCGTTCCGCGTGGCCGAGCTGGTCGAGCGGATACGCGGCCTGATCGGCACGGCCGGCTGATCAGGCCGGAACCGGGGCGGCAGCGGTCCAGGGCGTCCTGGACAGCCGCCGATGCAGGAACTCCATCGCCGCCGAAACCCGGACCGGGCGCAGCGTGGCCGGCGGCGTCACCAGGCTCAGCGTTGCCGACGGCAGCGACCAGTCCGGCAGCACCTCGACCAGGCGGCCGGCCCGCACCGCTTCGGCCACCAGGAAGTCCGGCAGGGCGGCAAGCCCCAGCCCGGCCAGCAGTGCCGGGATCACCGCCTCGCCGTTGTTGAACCGCAGCGGGCCGGACGGCGCGACGGTCGTGCGCTCGCCGGACCGGTGGGTGAAGCTCCAGCTGGCGCTGGTCATGTAGGCGTAGCCGAAGCACGGATGCTCGCCCAGCGCGCGCGGATGCGCGGGCAGTCCGTGCCGCGCGGCGTAGCCGGGCGAGGCCACCAGGAGCAGCCTGACCTCGCAGATCCGGCGCGCCCGCAGCGACGAGGGCTCGAGGCGGGCGATGCGGAGCGCGAAGTCGTAGCCGCCTGCCACCAGGTCGACGATCTCGTCGCTCAGGTGCAGGTCGACCGACAGCTCCGGATACCGGGCCAGCAGCTCGGGCAGCAGCGGCGCCACCTGCGCCTGGCCGAACGACATCGGAACCGCGATCCGCACCAGCCCGCGCGGCGAGGACGTGCGGTCGAGCAGGTCGGCCTCGATCGCCTCGGCATCGGCCAGCAGGCGCTGCGCCCGCTCCGCCACCTCCCGCCCCAGCGTGGTGAGCGAGACGCGGCGCGAGGTGCGGCTCAGCAACGCGGCGCCGACCCGGCGCTCCAGCCGCGCCACCGTCTTGGACACGGTGGCGGTGGACAGGCCGGTTTCCCCGGCCGCGGCGGCGAACGACCCGGCTTCCGCGACGCGGGCGAACACCGCCCAGCCTTCGAGGTCCGGCAGGAGGCTCATGATGCGGTTCCGCGAAACAATGAGTTTCCAATGTTTCTATTTTTGCAGGGTGACGCAAGGCCTACCTGTTGGTCACCATCCACCCCCGGTCCGGGACACGCGACGATGATCGAACTCAGGCCCTTTTCGTCCCTCGGCCATGCCGACCACGGCTGGCTCAAGGCGCGGCACCACTTCTCGTTCGGGCACCACCACGACCCGGCGCGCAGCGGGTGGGGCGCGCTCCGGGTGTGGAACGACGACGAGATCGCCGCCGGCGCCGGCTTCCCGTCGCATCCGCATCGCGACATGGAGATCGTCACCTATGTCCGGGACGGCGCGATCAGCCACGAGGACAGCCTCGGCAACCGCGGCCGCACCGAAGCCGGCGACGTGCAGGTGATGAGTGCCGGCACCGGCATCCGCCACGCCGAGTACAACGCCGAGGCGGGCGTGACCCGCATCTTCCAGATCTGGATCGAGCCCACCCGTCCGGGCGGCGCGCCCGCCTGGGGCACCCGGCCGTTCCCGCGGGACGCGCGCGCCGGCGGCTTCGTGACCCTCGCCAGCGGCCATGCCGGGGATGGTGCGCTGTTGATCCGCGCCGATGCCCGGATCGCCGGCGCCACGCTCAAGGCGGGCGACAGCGTCGCCTACCCGGCCGACCCGGCGCGGCACCTTTACCTGGTCGCGGCGACCGGCAGCATGACCGTGAACGGCGTCCGCGCCAACGCCCGCGACGGCGTCGCCGTGCGCGGCGAGGAGGCGCTGCGGGTGACGGCGGCCGAGGATGCGGAGATCATCCTGGTGGACGCGGCCTGAACCCGCGGCCCGTCCGCGGCATCAACCTCGAAGGGAACACACCCATGGCGAAGATCCTGGTGCTTTATTATTCCAGCTACGGACACGTGGAGACGATGGCGCACGCGGTCGCCGAGGGCGCCGCGGCCGCCGGCGCGGAGGTTTCGGTGAAGCGCGTGCCCGAGCTGGTGCCGGACGAGGTCGCGCGGTCCAGCCACTTCAAGCTCGACCAGCCGGCGCCGGTCGCGGAGCCGGACGAGCTCGCCGCCTATGACGCGATCATCGTCGGCACCGGCACGCGCTACGGCCGGATGTCGTCGCAGATGGCCAACTTCTTCGACCGCACCGGCGGGCTCTGGGCCAAGGGCGCGCTGGTCGGCAAGCTCGGCGCCGCCTTCACCTCCACCGCGAGCCAGCACGGCGGCCAGGAGACCACCCTGATCTCCATCCTGACCAACCTGCTGCATCACGGCATGGTGGTGGCGGGCCTGCCCTACTCGTTCCAGGGCCAGCTCAGGCTGGACGAGGTGACCGGCGGCACGCCGTATGGCGCGTCCACCCTGGCCGGCGGCGACGGATCGCGGGCGGTCAGCGGGAACGAGCGCGACGGCGCCCGCTTCCTCGGCCGCCACGTCGCCGAGCTTGCCAGCAGGCTGGCGGCCTGAGACAGTTCGCAACCCGGTTCGATCGGACCTCCGGATGAAAACCATTCTCCTCGCGGCAACCTCGGTGGTTCTGGGCGTCGGCCTCGCCGGCGGCGTGCGCGCGCAGACCGCGTCGCACGAGCCGGCCACGGTCAAGGCGGGCAGCTATGCCGTCGAGCCCGGCCATACCCAGGTCGGCTTCAGCCTGCTGCATCTCGGCTTCTCGTACTATTCGGGCGTGTTCTCGAACGTGTCCGGCATGCTGCACCTCGACCCGTCGAAGCCCGAAGCGTCCAGGCTGGAGGTGTCGATCCCCATCGACTCCGTCCTCACCACCAGCGCCAAGCTGGACGGGGAGCTGAAGGGACCGGACTGGTTCGACGCCGCCCGGTATCCAACCGCCACCTTCAGCTCGACCCGGGTGACGCGCACGGGCGCCGACACGGCGCGCGTCGAGGGCACCCTGACCCTGCATGGGGTTTCGGAACCGGAAACCCTGTCCGTGCACTTCGTCGGCGACGGGGTGAACCCGCTGGACAAGAGGTACACCGTCGGCTTCGAGGCCATCGGCACGATCAGGCGCAGCCGGTTCGGGGTGAAGACCTATGTCCCGCTGGTCGGCGACGACGTCCGCCTGACCATTGCCGGGGCCTTCGAGCTGCAGGGCTGACCACCGGTATCCACGACCATGAACAGGAGCGAACGGCGATGAAGACGATGGTGCTGCTGGCCACAGGCTTGTGCTTCGTGCTTGGCAACGCCGCGTCGGCGGCGCCGTGCCGGGATGCCAAGGGCAAGTTCATCACCTGCCCGGCCCCAGCGGCGAAGAAGACCTGCCGCGACAACAAGGGCAAGTTCATCAAGTGCGCGACGACCGCGTCCGCCTGACGCGGCGGACGCGGCAACGGGCCGAGCGGGCATCTTGGCTGTTTCGTTCCGCAGGCGGACTTGTTAGACCATGGCGACAGCGCCGCGGACGGATTGCCGGACGCGGCCGGAGGATCGCCACCGATGATGGACCTGCAGAACAAGGGCCTCATCAGCTTCCAGGGGGTGCGGGCCGGCGGCATCGGCTCGTCCGGCACGCGCACCCTGATCGTGTCGGGGGTGGCCCGATCGGGCACCAGCATGATCGCCCGCGTGCTGCACGGCGCCGGCGTGTTCATGGGCGACGACATGGACCAGATCGTGTTCGAGGACCATGCGTTCGCGCTGCTGTTCGAGAACGGCGGCTTCGACGCCAAGGCCCTGGGCCGGCTGCGCCGCCAGCGCGACGCCAGGCATCCGGTATGGGGCTTCAAGCGGCCCCACCTGCACGTCCAGGGCACGGCGGCGGTCACGGCGTTCCGCAACCCGCGCGTGATCCTGACCGTGCGCGATCCGGTGGCCATCGCCGAGCGCAACGCGATCGCCGAGCAGCGCGATCCCGCGAACAGTTTGACCGCGGCGATGGAGGACCTGCAGGCGATGCTGCACTTCGCCCAGTCCCTGACCTGCCCGGTGCTGCTGGTCAGCTACGAGAAGGCGGTGCGTCAGCCGTCCCGCTTCATCGCCCGTCTGCTCGAGTTCTGCGGCATCGAGCTGGAGCAGGCCGCGCAGCAGCGCCTCGTCGGCCTGGTGGAGCCCGAACGGCCGGCCTACCTGCAGAGCGCGCGGCGGCGGTTCGACGGCTACATCGACGAGATCCGCGACAACACCCTGACCGGCTGGGCCTGCCAGCGCGACGTGCCGGTGCCGGTCACGGTCACGGTGTTCCGCGACGACGTTCCGGTCACCGAGTGCAGGGCCGACCGGCTGCGGCAGGACCTGCTGCAATCGGGCATCGGCAGCGGCCAGCACGGCTTTGCCATCGACCTGCATGGCCTGGGCTTCAGGAGCGACTCCCGCGTCACGGTGCGCATCGAGGGACGCAGCTTCGCGCTCAACAAGAGCGGCAGCACGGTCGCCGCGCTGCGGAGCTGATCCGGGCAGCCGGTTTGGGACCCCGGACGCCGTCTCATCCCAGCGACGCCAGCGCTTCGGCCAGTTCCGGCCGCGACCGCGGCGCGGGCTGCACGCAGGCGCGCTGCACGGCCCGCAACGGTGCCAGCCCGGGCGCCGGGTCGCAGTGCTCCAGCAGCTCGCCCAGCAGCACACCCCAGGCCAGCACGTCCAGCCGACGCAGCGCGGCAGCGGTCGCGTCACCCGGCAGGACGGAGGCGGCGCCGAGGTCGGCCAACCTGGCGTCGCCGCGCATGCCGTCCCACAGGACGTTGTGGGCATACAGGTCGCCGTGCAGCAGCCCGCGCCGGTGCAGGTGTGCGGCTGCCGCGCCGACGCCGCGCGCGATCCGCAGCACCGCCGCGGGTTGCAGGCGCACGCCCTGGCCGTAGACATCGCGGCTGCAGGACTCCAGGCTGGGCGATGCCGCCAGCGGGCGCCAATGCCCGGGAAGCAGCGTCATCACCAGCCCTTGCGTGCCGGACGGATGGCCGGACAGCTGTCCCAAGGTTCCGACCAGATGGGGATGCTCGCCCGCGGCCAGGCCCGCGGCCATCTCGTGCCCGGGCAGCCCGTCGCTGGTCACGGCGTGCCTGAACAGCTTCACCGCCACCGGCCGGGCGCCGGCCGCCGCATCGGGTTGCCAGGTCGCGCGATGGATCTCCCCGGAGGCGCCCTCGCCGAGCTTCGGCCCCAGGGCCAGCCGGTTCCAGGGGATCGCGGCGGCGGTGGAGGAGGTCGGCGTCCGGGGGCCGTCCAGCTTGTTGCCGGCCCAGGCCAGCCAGGCGAGGCGGGGCAGCTCCGGCAGCCAGGGCGGCAGGCGCTCGAACCGGTTGGCGGACAGGCGCAGCAGCTCCAGCGCCGGGGCGCCTGCCAGGCCGTCCGGCAGGGCGTCGAGGCGGTTGCCGGACAGCATCAGCTTCTGCAGCAGCAGCCGCTCCCCGAGGGCGTCGGGCAGGCGCTCGACCCGGTTGCCGGTCAGGGTCAGCCAGCGCAAGCCGGGCGGCAGCGCCTCCCCCGGCACCTCGTGGAGGCCGGTGTCGCGGAAGCCGACCTGGCTCAGCGACGGGCAGTCGCCCAGAACCGGCGGCAGGCGGGCGAAGCGGGTGTTGGAGCAGAACAGCACGCGCAGCCGCCGCAGCCGTGCGAACTCCACCGGCAGGGCGTCGAGCGGGTTGCCGCCGAGGTCGAGCAGTTCCAGCGTGTCGGCGAGGCCCAGCACCTCGGGCGGCAGCTCACGCAGGGCCGCGTTGGACAGGTCGAGCGTGCGCGTCCCGGCCAGGTCGCCGCGACGCAGCGCCGCCAGGATGGAATCGGGAACGGTCATGGCGCCACCATGGCACGGCGGGACGGGCGCCGGACCTGTCCCGCACGCCGCTGCCGCGTGGTGCGGGCGGGCACCCGCGGCGCTTGCGCGCCGCGAACGGCGGGCCGCTAGGCTGCGCGGCGGGCCCGGCCGCGCGTGGCGGGGGCCGCCGGGGGCCGGCCGGCGGGGGGCAGGGGG
>CAXTOD010000027.1:0-17192 GCA_964245705.1 uncultured Acetobacteraceae bacterium | reverse complement strand
GACACCAGCGGCCCGTCGAATCCCAGCAGCCGGCGCGGCGTGCCGCCGGCGGCGTCGACCACCTCGATGTCGGTGGTGCCGTCGGCGGCGTGGTCGAGCAGGGAGCCGCGGCGGGTGCCGTCGCCGCTCCAGGTGGGGGACGCGACGCGGCAGTCCGGACCGGGCTGGCAGGGCAGCGTCACGGTGATCGTCCTGCCGGCGAGGTCGCGGATCAGCATGGCCTGCGGCGGGGCGGTGTCGGAGTCGACGTCGTCGTTCTCGATCGAGGCGACGCGCTGCCCGTCCGGGGAGATGGCGACGCTGTCGAACTGGTGCAGCGGCGGGGCGGCGAGCGCCGCGACCGGGCAGGCGAGAACGGCGAGCAGGACGAAGGAGCGCATCGAGAATCCTGGCAGGGGAGCGGCGGGACCGGGATGCCATGCGGGGCCGCCGCCGTGAAGACCGCGGCGCCGGAGCGGCGGGGTCAGGCCTGACCGGCCTGGCCGCGTCCGTAGAGCAGCAGCATTCCGAAGATCACCGCGCCGTAGATGATCTGGCGGCCGGCGTCGGGCATCTGCATCACCGCCAGCATGCTCTGCAGCAGCACGATCAGGATCGTGCCGATGATCGTGCCGGCATAGGAGCCGCGGCCGCCGACGATGCTGGTGCCGCCCAGCACCACCGCGGCGATCGCCGGCAGCAGGTAGGTGTCGCCCATGCCCTGGAACGCCTTGCCGGCATAGCCGGTGAGCAGCAGGCCGGCGACCGCGCTGGCGCTGCCGGCCAGCACGAAGCTCAGGCACACCACCCGGTGGACCTTAATGCCGGACAGGTATGCGGCGCGCTCACGGTTGCCGATCGCGTACACGGTGCGCCCGAACGGGGTGGCGCGCAGCAGCACGGCGGCGAACGCGCCGACCGCGGCCCAGACCAGGATCGCGTTCGGGATCCCGGGCAGCAGCTGCCCGCCGGACATCCAGCGCACGATCGGCGCCGCCGAGGAGGGCGGCGCGGAACCGCCGGTGTAGAGCACCATCAGCCCCTGCAGCACCGCGTTGACGCCCAGGGTGAAGATCATCGAGGGGATGCGCAGCACGGTGACGCCGAGCCCGTTCACCAGGCCGATCAGGGCGCCGACGGCCAGCGCGATCGGGATGGAGGCGATGCCGCCCAGGGTGCTGCCGGCGAGGCCGGTCGCCAGCATCGCACCCGCCGTAAGGGTCCAGGGCACCGACAGGTCGATATGGCCGAGCAGGATCACCAGCATCGCGCCGGTGGCGACGATGCCGAGGAACGAGGCGACCTGGAGCTGCTGCACCAGGTAGTGCGGCGACAGGAAGCTGCTGTTGTAGAGCGAGCCGCCGAACAGGATGGCGACGATGCAGGCGCTCGCCACCACCAGCGGCGGGTCGAGCCGGTGCAGCCGTGCCCGCACCCTGTCCTGCAGCCTGGGGCGCTGCGGCATCGCGGCCGGGATGCTCACCGGTAGGTTTCCAGGCGGTTGCGCATCCGCAGCATCGGCAGCGCCCCGAGGCTGACCGCCAGCAACAGGATCAGGCCCTGGAACAAGGGCTGCCACAGCGGCGACGCCTTGAGCACGAACAGCAGGTCGCCGATGGTGCGCAGGATGAAGGCGCCCAGCACGGAGCCGACGATGCCGCCGACGCCGCCGAACAGGGAGGTGCCGCCGATCACCACCGCGGCGATGCTGTTCAGGGTGAGGTCGCCGGCCTGGATGGCGCTCGCCTGCGCGGATTCCGCGATCAGCGTCAGCAGCAGCCCGGCCAGGCCGGACAGCAGGCCGGCGCCGACATAGGCGGCGAACTTGGCCGGCGCGACCTTCACCCCGGACATGTAGGCGGACGCTTCCGCCGAGCCGACCGCGTAGATGCCGCGGCCGGTAAGCGAGCGGCGGAACGGCAGCCACAACAGCAGCAGCACCGCCAGCAGGAGGATCAGGCTGACCGGGACGCCGAAGGAGGCGCCGGTGAGCGCACTGGCGAAGTCGTCGTCCACCTCGCCGCCCGGGCTCGGCCGAAGCAGCAGCGACACGCCGTACAACATGGTGCTGGTGGCCAGCGTGGCGATGATCGGCTGCAGCCGGCCGACCACCACGGCGAGCGCGTTGAACAGCCCCGCGGCGAGGCCGCCGCCGAGCACCCCGGCCACGCCGAGCGCGATCTGCGCCCCGCTGCCGCTGACCAGGTTGGAGGCCAGGCAGTTGCACAGCACCACGATCGCGCCGACCGACAGGTCGATGCCGCCGGTCAGCACCGGCAGGGTCTGTGCGGCCGCGATCAGCGCCAGCAGCACTCCCTTGTTGGACGCGGTCACCAGCACGTCGGTGCGTATGCCGTTCGGCTGCAGGGCCAGATAGAGACCGAACATGGCGGCGAAGATCACGCCTGCCAGCAGCGGCAGGGCGTTGTGACGCAGGATCAGGCGGAGGCTCGCGCGGTTCACGCCGCCCGCTCCCGTTCCGCACCGATGTCGAGTGCTGCGGCGATGATCGCCTCCTCGGTGATGGCGTCGCCCTCCAGCAGGCGGTTGATGCGGCCGGCATAGAAGATCGCCACCCGGTCGCACAGGCCGATCAGCTCGTCGTAGTCGGTGGTGTGGAGCAGCACCGCGGTGCCGGTGGCGGCGAGCTCGCGCAGCAGGCGGTAGATCTCCTGCTTGGTGCCGACGTCGATGCCGCGGGTCGGGTCGCACAGCAGCAGCACGCGGGGTGTGGCGAGCAGCCATTTGCCGATCGCCACCTTCTGCTGGTTGCCGCCGGACAAGGTGCTGACCGGCAGGTCCACCACCGCCTTGATCTGCATGCGTCGCACGATCTCCTCCACCGCACGCCGTTCGTGAACAGTGTTCAGGAACGGGCCGCGGCACCAGGAGCGCAGGGTGGCGGCGGTGAGGTTCTCGGCCACCGTCATCGGCTGCATCAGCCCCTCGGTCTTGCGATCCTCCGGGATCAGCGCCAGCCGGGCCGGCTCCGCCATCGCCTCGGACGGGCCGCGGAAGGTGGCGGGGGCGCCGTCGATGCGGATCTCGCCGCCCAGGCCGGACAGGCAGCCGAACAGCGCCAGCAGGAACTCGCGCTGCCCCTGCCCGTCCAGCCCGCCGAGCCCGACGATCTCGCCCGGCGTCACCGACAGCGACACCCCGCGCAGGCGGTCCTCCCACGTAAGCGCCCGGGCTTCCAGCACCGGGGCGGCCGCGGCGGATGGGCGGGGCGGCCGCGGCGGGAACATCTGCGACAGCTCGCGGCCGATCATCATGCGCACGATCTCGGCCTCGCTGCGGGTGCCGTGCGCGAAGGTCTCGACGTGGCGGCCGTTGGCATAGACCGAGCAGGTGTCGGCCAGCTTCCGGATCTCGTGCATCCGGTGCGAGATGTAGAGGATCGCCATGCCCTCGGCGCGCAGCCGGTGCAGCAGCACGACCACGCGCTCGACGTCGTCCGCGGTCAGCGCGGAGGTGGCCTCGTCCAGGATCAGCAGGCGCGGGCGGTGGCCGAGCGCCTTGGCGATCTCGACCATCTGCCGGCGCGACAGCGGCAGGTCGCGCACGCGCTCCTGCGGGTCGATGCCCTCGCAGCCGATCTCGGCCAGCAGGCGCTCAGCCTGGGCGATCTGCGCGCGGCGGTCGATCAGGCCGAACCGGCGCGGCGGCGCGGTGATGCCGATGTTGTCGGCGACGCTGAGGTCGGGCAGCAGCGACAGCTCCTGGAACACGCAGACGATGCCGCGCTTCTGCGCGTCGAGCGGGCTTCGGAAGCGGACCGGCGCGCCATCGAGCCGGATCTCGCCCTCGGTCGGCGCCACCACGCCGGAGACGATCTTGATCAGGGTGCTCTTGCCGGCGCCGTTCTCGCCCATCACCGCGTGGATCGAGCCGGCGTCGCAACGCAAGGAGCCATGCGCCAGGGCCGTGACCGGCCCGTAGCGCTTGACCACGTCCGACAGCTCCAGCAGGGGTGGCCGCACCGCCGCATCCCCTGATGCGGCGGCGCTGCTCATTTCGCGGCGACGCCGGTGATCTGCGCCGCGGTCAGGTTGATGTCGCACACCGGGAAGTCGTGGGCGGCGAAGAAGGTGTCGCTCAGCTCGGGGAAGTAGTTCTTGCCGGGCTCGAGCGTCTTGTAGTTGGCGGACGGGATCGGCACGCTGATCTCGGCCGGCACCGACTGGCCTCCCAGTACCGCGAGCGCCACCTTCAGCGACACCGCAGACAGGGCCGGAGACTGGCCGGCGCTGTCGCCGAGCAGCCCGTCCTTGGCGTTGGCCGCGATCAACTTGCGGAAGCCGTTTTCGCCCTCGCCGGCAATCGGGATCAGCGGCTTGTGGCTGTCCAGCACGGCGTGGGTGACGCCGGTGCTGCCGCCCTGGGTGTAGATGCCGTCGACGCCGCCGGTGACCGCGAGCGTGTCGGCGACCGCCTTCTGCCCGGTGCCGTCGTCCCAGTTGCCGACCACCTCCGTCACCTGGATCCCCGGATCCTCGGCCATCGCCTGGCGGAAGCCGTCGTGCCGGTCGCGGTCGACGCTGTTGCCGGGCACGCCGCGCACCTCGATGACGCGCTTCTTCTCCTTCATGGTCTGGTTGAGCCATTCGCCCATCATGCGGCCCATCGCCACCTGGTCCTGGTTCACCTGCACCAGGTTGGTTTCGGTGGGCGTGCGGTCGAGGGTGTTGTCGAAGCTGACGATCAGGACGCCGGCCTGCTTGGCGCGGCGCATCACCGGCTTGAACGCGGTGGGGCTGTTGGCGTCGATCAGGATGGCGTCGAAGCCGGCGCTGATGAAGTTGTCCATCGCCGCGATCTGCGCCGACACGTCGGTGCCCACGCTGACGATGCGCAGCTCCTTGATCTGCGACGCCACCTCCGGCTGCGCCGCGTAGGCCTTCAGGGTTTGCAGCATCTGCACCCGCCACGCGTTGCCGATGAAGCCGTTGGCGAAGGCGATGCGATACGGGCCCTTCTTGGCGGGCATGCTCACCGTGCCGTTGCTGTTGCTGGCCGGGGTGAAGCATCGCGCGTTCGACGGGTCCGCGGCCCGGGCCGCGCCGGCCCCTCCGCAGGCAAGGCCCGACGCCAGGATGGAGAACAGCAGGCAGCTCCGCCGCCGCGACGCGCTGGCCGTGGTCATGGATCGATCTTCCCCTTTTCCGGCCGGCTTGGCGCCCGCTCGGTTGCGCAACCATGAGCCAACTCGGCGGCGATGCGCAACCGGGGCGAGGCGTGGCGGACCGGATGGATGCCGGACCGCATGCTAGGAGGGGCCGGGCTCAGGACTTCCTTCGGCGGCCGCCCGGCTCCGACAGGGCGTGCGTCGCCCAGAGCTGGGCCAGGTCGCCGCCCTCGTGCTGCCAGAACTCGGTGTCGGCCTCCATGATGCGCTCGGCCGCGTTCAGCAGGTGCAGGTGCACCGCAGCGCGCGCTTCCGCCGGGTCCTGGTGCAGGATCGCGTCGTAGATCCGGCGATGCTCGTCCGCCACCGCGGTGGCAAAGTCCACGCGCCTGGCCTCGTTGGCGCGCGTCACCCCGATCGCCGAGCGCATCGGCTCGGCGAACAGGCGGACGAACTGGCTCCAGTAGGCGTTGGAGGTGGCGTGGCCGATTGCCAGGTGGAAGTCGAGGTCCTCCTGCACCCCGCTGCTGCCGTCGCGGGTCGCGCGGTCGATCGACAGCAGGGCCGCCTCCAGCTCCCGACACTGCCGGTCGGTGCGGCGCGACGCCGCCAGCGCCGCCATCTCGGTCTCGATCGACCGGCGCACCTCCAGGAAGCCGACCAGCCCGTCGATCGAGCGCGGCATCGACAGGCCACGCCCGGTGTCCTCCCTCGGTGCGCTCACCCGGGTCGCGGCTCCCTTGCGGGTTTCCAGCAGACCGTCCGACTTCAGCCGCGCGACCGCCTCGCGCACCACCGTGCGGCTGACCTGGAACTCGGCGGCGATGGCCTGCTCGGAGGCGAGCTTGGCGCCGAGCGGCAGGGCGCCGCCCTGGATCCGCTCGCGAAGCGCCTCGGCCAATCGGTCGACCCGGCTGTGGAGCTGCATGCGCGTCTTCCTCCATCGGCCTGCCGGCTCGCCCTGCCGCACGGATCGACCGCGCGGCCATGGGTGACCACCGTGCATTCTTCCGCGCCCGTCCTCCGACCGCAAGCGCAGGGGGCTAGGCGGGGATGCTTGCACGACCACTGGAGATGGGCGAACCTATCATACAGCCTGAGCGAGACAGGGCTGGTCGGGAGATCGGGATGCGCGTTGCGATCACGGGTGCCGCAGGCTTCCTGGGGCGACGGCTGGTCGCGGCCCTGCTCCGGCAGAGCAGCCTCACCGCGAGCGACGGGCGGTCGGACCCGATCGAGCGCATCCTCGCCTTCGACACCACGGCGATTAAGGAGGCCGACCGACGCGTGGTGGCGGTCGCCGGCGACTTGGCCGACCCCGCGGCGGTCGCGCAGCTGGTCGACCACACGACCGACGTGGTGTTCCACCTCGCCGCGGTCGTGTCCGGGCAGGCGGAGGAGGAGTTCGACCTCGGCATGCGCGTCAACCTCGACGCCACGCGCGGGCTGCTGGAACGGATACGCGCCGTGGCGCGGGGGGCGAAGCTGGTCACCACCAGCTCGGTCGCGGTGTTCGGCGGCGTCCTGCCGGAGGTGGTGCCGGACACCCAGGTCTGGGAGCCGCAAAGCTCCTACGGCACGCAGAAGGCGATCGCCGACCTGCTGGTCTCGGACTACAGCCGGCACGGCTTCGTCGACGGGCGCAGCCTGCGCATGCCGACGGTGGTGGTGCGGCCGGGCAGGCCGAACCGCGCCGCCTCGAGCTTCGCCAGCGGCATCATCCGGGAGCCGCTGGCAGGGGTAGAGGCGGTCTGCCCGGTGTCGCCGGACACGGTGCTGTGGCTGATGTCGCCCGACCAGGCGATCCGCAACCTCCTGCACGGGGAGGCGCTGCCGACGGCAGCACTGGGCAGCCGGCGGGTGATCAACATGCCGGGGCTGTCGGTGTCGGTCGCCGACATGCTGGCGGCCCTCCGGCGGCTGGCGGGCGACGCGGTGGCGGACCGGGTGCGGATCGAGCCGGACCCGGCGGTGCAGCGGATCGTGAACTCCTGGCCTGGCAGGTTCTCTGCCGCACACGCCCGCAGTCTGGGGTTCACCAGCGACGCGACGATCGACGAGGTGATCGAGGCATACAGGAGCGCCCATCCGGCCTCGGCGGCCGCTGCCATGCAGAACCGCTAGCCCGCCGCCGACCCAGCGCCGCGCGCTGCCCCTGGCGACGCGTCGCGATCGGGTCGATCATGGCCAGGGAACGCGGACAGGAGGAGGACACGCCGCATGACCGAGACCGGGCACCACAGCGCCGACCACCCGTTCGGCCGCTATGCAGCGCTTCCGCTGGGCGACCTGCCCGGCTCGCGCTATCCGCACAGCGCCATCGAGGCGCTCGACAAGCGATTCACCGCCAGGCAGGGCAACGCCGCGATCCAGCGCATCGCCACCGGCTTCCGCTGGGCCGAGGGGCCGGTCTACTTCGCCGACGGCGGCTACCTGCTGTGGAGCGACATCCCCAACAACCGGATCATGCGCTGGCTGGAGGATGACGGGCACGTCAGCGTGTTCCGCGCGCACAGCTACCATGCCAACGGCAACACCCGCGACCGCAGCGGACGCCTGGTGACCTGCGAGCACGACACGCGGCGGGTGACGCGCACCGAGCCGGACGGGCGGATCACCGTGCTGATGGACCGGCACGAGGGCCACCGCCTGAACGCACCCAACGACGTGATCGTCGCGAACGACGGGGCGATCTGGTTCACCGACCCGGGCTACGGCATCGACGGTCCCTACGAGGGACACTTGGCGGAGTCCGAGATCAGCCGCAACGTGTACCGGCTGGATCCCGCGTCCGGACGGGCCACGGTGGTCGCCGACGACTTCACCCGCCCGAACGGGCTCGCCCTGTCGCCGGACGAAAGCCGGCTTTACGTGGTCGACAGCGGCATCACCCATGGCGGCCCGTCGCACATCCGGGTGTTCGACGTCGACGGCACGGTGCTGCGCAACGGCCGTGTCTTCGCCGACGACTTCGCGCCGGGATTCACCGACGGGCTGCGCTGCGACGTCGAGGGCAACATCTGGTGCAGCATGGGTTGGGCCGATCCGGGCGAGGACGGCGTGCGCTGCTACGCGCCGGACGGCGACCTGCTCGGCAAGGTGCACCTGCCGGAAGCCTGCGCCAACCTGTGCTTCGGCGGCAGGAAGGGACACCGGCTGTTCATGGCGGCGAGCACGTCGGTCTATGCGCTCTATCTCAACACCACCGGCGTCCCGGGCCGCTAGATCACGCTCGCCGCGTGCAACGAATGGACCTTGCGCAGGCCGCTGGACGCGGTAACGTGTCATACAGCTTTTTCCGGATCCGGCACGACGACAAACGACCATCCCGGGCGAACTCGACTTCGTCCGGGCCGCATAAGCACGAAACGGAGGTCATCATGTTCAAGCCAGGATGCGGCGTTCTTGCCGCCGCCGTCGCAGCCTCCCTGCTGGGGGCGGCCCAGGCACGGGCCGCCGACCTCGTCGGCCTCAGCGTCGCCACGCTGGCCAACCCCTTCTTCCAGGGGATGACCAAGGGGGTGCAGATCGGCATCGGCAGTCACCAGGACCTAAAGCTGGTCAACACCAGCGCCAACGGCGACGCGAACACCCAGACCAACCAGGTCACCGACCTCATCAACCAGAACGTGGCGGCGCTGATCCTGAACCCGATCAACGCGAATTCGATCGTGCCGGTGGTCCGGGAGGCCAACAGGAAGGGCATTCCCGTGTTCACCCTCGACCGGGGTGCCTCATGCGGCTCCTGCCAGGTGAACTTCCTGGAAACCGACAACGAGGCGCTCGGCAAGGAGGGTGCCGACTTCATCGCTGCCCAGCTCAAGCAGCGCTATGGGACGGTGAAGGGCAACGTGGTGGACCTGGAAGGCCTGCTCGGCACCACCGCCGGCGACGAGCGCGAGCACGGCTTCTCCACCGAGTTCGCCGCCCTGCAGAAGAACAACCCCGGCCTGAAGCTGGTGTCGCGTCAGGCGGCGGACTTCGACGCCGACAAGGCGTTCAACATCACCACGCAGCTGCTCGCCGCGCACAGCGACATCGACGCCATCTTCAACGGCAACGACGACAACGCGGTCGGCGCGATCCGCGCCATCCGCCAGGCCGACCGCGCCGAGCCGATCGGCAACCCGAAGCACATCGTCATCATTGGCATCGACGGCACCGAGCAGGCGCTGAGCGACATCCGGCGCGGCCAGATGGACGCCACCCTGTCGCAGAACCCGCTGACCATGGCGCAGCAGTCGGTGAGCTACGTCGAGGAGTACCTGCACGGCGACAAGTCGAAAATCCCGGCGCACCAGTACTGGCCGCACATGCTGCTCACCAAGGCCAACATCGACAGCGCCGCCGCCAGCTCCTACGGCCTGTGGGGCGATCAGGTCAGCCGCTAGCAGCGGGACCCGCGGACCGGACGCCAGGGCATGGCCCGCCTGCTGGAGATGCGGGGCATCTCCAAGGGCTTTCCCGGCGTCAGGGCGCTGTCCGAGGTCGGCATCTCGCTCGACGGCGGCGAGGTGCTCGGCATCGTCGGCGAGAATGGGGCCGGCAAGTCGACGCTGATGAAGATTCTGGCCGGGGTGTTCCCGGCCGACGACGGCGAGATGCGCCTGGGCGGGCAGCCGTTCCTGCCCAGACGGCCGCGCGACTCGCTCGATGCCGGCATCATCGTCATCCACCAGGAGCTGAGCCTGGTGCCGGACCGGTCGGTGGCCGAGAACATCTTCCTTGGCTACCTGCCGCGCGGATGGCTAGGCGGCGTACGCCGCGCCGAGCTGAACCGCCAGGCCAGGGCGCTGCTCGACCGGGTCGGCCTCCAGGTGCCGCCGCAGACGCGGGTGCGCCAGCTCGGCATCGCGCAGCAGCAGCTGGTGGAGATTGCACGCGCCCTGTCGCGCCAGGCGCGGGTGATCGTGATGGACGAGCCCACTGCCACCCTGACCACGGCCGAGCAGAAGATCCTGTTCGCCACGATCGCCATCCTCCGGGCCGCGGGCGTCGGGCTGGTGTTCATCAGTCACCACCTGGAGGAGGTGTTCGAGGTGTGCGACCGGATCAGCGTGCTGCGCGACGGTGCCGCGGTGGAGACGCGGGCAGCCGCGGACTGGACCGAGACCGCGCTGATCCAGGCCATGGTCAACCGCCCGATCGAGGCGCTGTTCCCGGAGCGTCACGCCATCGCGGGCGAGGTGGTGCTGGAGGTGGACGGGCTGGGCTGTTCCGGCCGCTTTGCGGACGTGTCGTTCTCCGTCCGCGCGGGCGAGGTGGTGGGCGTCGGCGGCCTGATCGGCGCCGGTCGCACCGAGCTGCTCAAGACGATCTACGGCGCCCTGCCCGCCAGCCACGGCCGGGTGCGGGTGCAGGGGCGGGACGCGCGGATCCGCTCGCCGCGCGACGCCATCGCCGCCGGGGTGGCGCTGGTGCCGGAAGACCGCAAGGCCGAAGGGCTGGTGCTGCCGTTTCCGGTGCGCAGCAACATCGTCCTGTCAACGCTGCGTCGGCAGTCGCGGCTCGGCAGCTTCGTGGTCCGCAGCCGCGTCGACCGGCTGGCCGAGCACGCGGTGCAATCCTTGCGCATCCGCACGCCGGGCATAAGACAGCCGGTGCGCTCGCTGTCCGGCGGCAACCAGCAGAAGGTCGTGCTCGGCCGGGCCCTGACCACGCATCCCCGGGTGTTCCTGCTCGACGAGCCGACCCGGGGCATCGACGTCGGCGCCAAGATCGAGGTCTACCGGCTGATCAACAGTCTCGCGGAAGGAGGCGGCGCGGTGCTGGTGGTGTCCTCCGACATGATCGAGCTGCTGGGGGTGAGCGACCGGATCCTGGTCATGCGTGCCGGCCGCCTCGCAGGCCACCTGTCGCGTGACCAGTTCAGCCAGGAGCGCGTCATGCAGCTGGCGGCGCTCGGCTGATGCCCGGCTCCACCTCGGAAGGCCAGGCCGTGGCATCCGCTCCCGCCGCCCGGCCGCAGGACCGCCGCTACGGGCTCCGCTCCGTGGGACGTGCGGTCAACGAGCTGACCATCGTGGTCGGCTTCGTCGGCATCTCGCTCTACCTGGCGCTGACCACGCCGGCGTTCCTGACTTCGGCCAACCTGCTGTCCATCCTGCTGGCAAGCGCCCTGATCGGCATCGTCGCAGTGGGCGAGACCTTCGTGATCGTGACCGGCGGCATCGACCTGTCGGTGGGCTCGGTGGTGGCGTTCTCCGGCGTCATGGCCGGGCTGGCGCTGAACGCGCACGTGCCGGTGCCGCTGGCGGTGCTGGTCGGGCTGGGCATCGGGGCGCTGTCCGGCGGCTTCATCGCCTTTGCCGTCACCGCGCTGAACATGAGCCCGTTCATCGTCAGCCTGGCGGTGCTGGCGATGGCGCGCGGGCTCGCCTTCATCGTCACGAACGGCAACACCATCTTCTCCTTCCCCGACAGCTTCGACGACATTGGCGGCGGCAACCTGGGGCCGTTCCCGGTCGCCGCCCTGGTCAGCCTGGGGGTGTTCCTCCTGGCCGGGCTGGTGCTGGCGCGCACCGTGTTCGGTGCCGAGGTGTATGCGGTCGGCGGCAACCGGGAGGCGGCGCGTCTGGCCGGCATCCCGGTCAACCGGACGCTGGCGATCGTCTACGTCATCAGCGGCGCCTTGGCCGGGCTCGGCGGCATCATCCTCGCCGGGCGGCTGGACAGCGCGCAGCCGATCGCCGCCACCGGGCTGGAGCTCAACGCCATCGCGGCCGTTGTGATCGGCGGCGCCTCGCTGTTCGGCGGCAAGGGCAGCATGCTGGGCACGCTGCTCGGCGTGCTGATCATCGGGCTGATCAACAACGGCCTCACCCTGAAGAACGTGCAGCCGTTCTGGGTCCAGTTCATCCAGGGCGCGGTGATCTTCGGCGCGGTGCTGATCGACAGCCTCAACCAGAAGCGGCGCGGCATCTGACGCCGCCTTCCCCGACCTCGGAGCAGAACCCATGAGCGAGTCCCTTCCCGCCGGTCGCGGCCGCCTCGCGGACAAGGTCGCGGTGGTCACCGGCGCCTCCAACGGCATCGGACGCGCCACCGCGCTGCTGTTCGCGGCGGAAGGCGCGAAGGTGGTCGTCACCGACATCGACGCAGGCAGGCTGGAGGAGGTGCGCGGCCTGATCGCCGGGTCCGGCGGCGAGGTCCGGACGGTGGTCGGCGACGTGTCGAGCAACGACGACGCCCGGGCGATGATCGCGGCGGCGGTAGACGGCTTCGGCCGCCTGGACGTGCTGGTGGCGAACGCCGGGATCATCCCCGAGCTCGACCTGCTGACCGCGACCGCGGAGGATTTCGACCATGTCATGGCGGTGGACGGGCGGGGCATGTTCCTGTGCTGCAAGTTCGCCGCCGAGGCGATGCTCAAGTCCGGCGGCGGCTCCATCGTGTGCCTGTCCTCCATCTCCGGCGAGGCCGGGCAGAAGGGACAGGCGGTGTACGGCCCGGCGAAGTTCGTGGCGTCCGGCATCACCAAGCACCTGGCGGTGGAGCTCGCCACGCGCGGCATACGCGTCAACGCGGTGGCACCGGGCACGATCTCCACCGAGGCGGTGAAGAAGCTGTCCGGCGCCTACATCGCCAGCGTCAAGGCGATGCACCCGATGGGACGGATCGGCAGCCCGATGGAGGTGGCGCAGGCGATCCTGTTCCTGGCCTCCGACGACGCTTCCTTCATTACCGGCGCGATACTGCCGGTGGATGGCGGTTACCTGGCGCAGTAGGCCCGGAAGACGGGGCTGAAGCGCTGGACGGCTAATGCATCATGACGCGCTGGAACAGCACCTGGAACATCCAGGAGGTCAATCCCACCGACAGGATCAGCAGCGGAACGTTCAAAATCAGCGTGAGCGTGTTCCAGCGCTGAGTTTCAGAGAAGTCAAGATGGAACAGGAAGATCAGCTTAGCGATGGTGGTGAGGAAGGCAAGCACGGAGATGGTGGCGAGAAGGTTGAACGCCGTCATCGCGTGCGCGCGGACCAGGAGCAGCGAGATGCCGAGCAGGGCCAGCGTCACCACGTAACCGACGAAGTACTTGCCGGCACTGGACAGGCTGACCTCGGGATGTTCCCAGGGCTTCGTGTTGTCGAAGTCCATCATCAGATCGATCCCCGCAGGTAGACGAAGGTGTAGACGAAGGTCCAGATCAGGCCCTGGTACAGCCAGTACACCTTCAGGTTCGCCAGCCGGTAGGTGACCAGCTGGGTGAAGCCGTCGCGCGCGATCTGCGCCACCATCACCAGCATCCACAGCAAGCCGAACAGCAGGTGGACGCCGTGCGCCACCACCACGGTCCAGAAGATCGACAGGAAGCCGCTGCGCTGCGGTGGGCCGCCCATCCTGGCCACGTCCTGCAGTTCGTGGGTTTCCATGCCGATGAAGAACAACCCGACCAGGAACGAGACGAGGAGCCAGCCGATCGCCGCACGCGGCAGATCCTGCCGCAGCTTGACCATGACCATGCCGTAAGCGAACACGCTGCTGAACAGCACCACTGTCTCGGCGTAGCCGTAAACCGGCGAGGCGACGTCGCGCGGCGTGGGTCCTCCCATAAAGCTGGTGGGATAGCTCAGCACGGCATAGGCAGCGAACAGGGCGGCGAAGATGAGCGAGTCGCTGAGCATGTAGAGCCAGAAGCCCAGCATGCGCGTGCTCATCATGTCGTGCTCGTGGTGGATGTCCGCCCACAGCACGGTGCCCGGACCGGGCGGATCGTCGTGCAGGCCGGCGATGATCATCGCGCGTCCCCCCCGCCGAGCACGACCACGCCTTCGGGAAGCGCAGTCTCAGGCCTGCTCCTGACGCTCGGCCGTGCCGCGAGGCGCTCAAGGCGGCGGACCTCGTCGGCCGGGATGGTGGTGCCGGTGCTGCCGCCGAACGAGCGAAGGCAGACGATGGCGATGATGGCCAGCAGCGAGGCGATCGCCAGCCACCAGATGCGCCAGATCATGGCGAAGCCGAACGCCGCGGTGCAGACGCCGAGGAACAGGGGCACCGGCGTGTTGACCGGGAGCTCGATGTCCTTGAACTCCTCCGGCATCACGTGATGGAGGCGGTAGTCGCGCCGCCAGGCCCACTCGTCGCGGGCGTTGACGTGCGGGATCACCGCGAAGTTGTAGGCCGGCACCGGGGAATGGGTCATCCATTCCAGGCTGCGGCTGGTGCCCCAGGGATCGCGGCCGGCCTTGTTCAGCTCGCGGTCGCGGATGCTGACCCACATCTGGTAGATGAAGGCGCCCAGGGCGGCAATGTCGACGAAGACGCCGATCTCCTCGATTGCGAGGATCGGCCACCAGCTCGCGTAGGGCACGTAGGCGAGTCGGCGCGGCATGCCGGTCAGGCCGAGGATGAACATGGCGGTGAACACGATGAAGGTGCCGCCCACCAGCAGCCAGAACACCCACTTGCCGCTGGGCTCGTGCAGGGTGAAGCCGAACACCTTGGGAAACCAGAAGGTGGTGCCGCCGATCACCGCGAACACCGTCACCATGACCACGCAGTGGAAGTGCGCGATGACGAACACGCCGTTGTGGGTCATGTAGTTGATCGCCGGGATCGCCAGCATCATGCCGGTCCAGCCGCCGATGATCTGCATGAAGATGGCCGACACCGCCCACAGCATGGGAGTCGGGAAGGTCACGCGGCCGCGCACCATGGTGAGTGCCCAGTCGAACACCTTCACGCCGGTCGGGATCGCCACCAGCATGGTGGATACGCTGTAGAACCCGTTGACGATCGGCCCGGCACCCATGGTGAAGAAGTGGTGCAGCCATACCGTCCAGGAGATGCAGCCAATGCTGAGCGTCGCTGCCACCATGACGGGATAGCCGAACAGCTTTTTCTCCGAGAAGGTCGGGATGACCTCCGACATAATCCCCCAGGACGGCAGGATGATGAAATACACCTCCGGGTGGCCCCAGATCCAGAACAAGTCGGTGTAGAGCATGAAGTTGCCGCCCATGCCCGTGGTGTAGAAGTGCGTGTCGAAGTAGCGGTCGAGGCTGAGCAGGCCGATCGCGACGCCCAGCACCGGAAAGGCGGTCAGGCCGATCACGTTGGTGGTGAGCGACGTCCAGGTGAACAGCGGCAGGCGCATCCAGGTCATGCCCGGAGCCCGCATCTTGATGATGGTGGTGATGATGTTCACGGCACCCAGCGTGGTGCCGATGCTGCCTATCTGGATCGCCCAGCTCCAATAGTCGACGCCGACGTCGGGGCTGTAGGGGAGCTCGGTGAGCGGTGCCAGGCCGACCCAGCCGGCGTGGCTGAAGTCGCCGAGGAACAGGGACAGCATGGTCAGGGCGGCGCCGACCGCGGTCAGCCAGAACGCGAGCGCGTTGATGTAGGGGAACGCCATGTCGCGCGCGCCGATCTGCAGCGGCACCAGGAAGTTCATGAACCCGGCCAGGATCGGGGTCGCAGCGAAGATCAGCATGATGGTCCCGTGGGACCCGTAGATTTGGTCGTAGTGGTAGGGCGGCAGGTAGCCGTGCTCGGCGCCGAGATAGCCGGGCGAGGCGGGACCGGCGGCCATGACCTGCTGGGTTCGCATCATGATGGCGTCGACGAAGCCGCGGAACAGCATGACGGTGCCGACCACGGCGTACATGATGCCGATGCGCTTGTGGTCGATGGTGGTGAGCCACTCGCGCCAGAAGTAGCCCCACTTGCGGTAGTACGTCAGCAACCCGAGGATCAACAGACCCAACGTGATGGCGAAGATGAAGGCGAAGCCGACGATCAGGTTGTCATAAGGGACCTGCGACAGAGTCAGGCGGCCGAAGATCGGGTCCCAGTGCTGCTGGACCTCGTTCATGGGTTCTCATCCTTGTCGGAGGCAGGCGTTGTCGTGGTCGGCTGGGCGCCGTTGTTCACCTTGTGGGACTTCTTCTCGGTGAAGTCGGCCGGCGTGGAATAGGTCTTGCCCATCATCACGTCCTGCATCACGCGGTCGAACAGGTTGTCCTGTACGGCAGAGAACTCGGCGGTGGCGTTGTACTTGTTGATGGTCGGTGCGGCGAACCGGTCGAACTCGGCGTAGTCCAGGTGCTTGGTCGCCTTCTCGACACCGGTCTCCCAGGCCTGGAACTCGGCTGGTGAGACGATCCGGGTCTGGAACCGCATCCAGGAGAAGCCCGGGCCATTATAGTCGGAGGCGAAGCCGTCATAGGTGCCGACTTGGTTGGCGATCAGGCCCTGCCAAGTCCGCATCCCGGGCATCACGTCGATCTGGCCGGCGAGCTGCGGGATGAAGAAGTCGGTGGCGACGGTCGACGAGGTCAGCCGGAACCGCACGGGAGTGTGTACCGGCAGCACCAGCTCGTTGGCGACCGCGATGTGGTGGTCCGGATAGATGAACAGCCACTGCCAGTCGGTGGTGATGACGTCTATGTTCACTGGCGGCTTCTGCGCGTCAGCGCTGCTGGACATCACGCCCGGACCGGCAGGGTCGGTGTCGAAGGCGCCCTTAACCGCGATGAAGCCGAGACCGACCACCACAGCCAGGGGAGCACCCCAGAAGGTGACCTCGAGAGGCAGGGAGTGCGACCAGCTAGGCATGTAGCTGCCCTTCCCGCCTGCACGACGGTATCGCCAGATGGCCCACATGACCAGCAGAGTAGCCGGACCGATGACCAGGAAGGTTGCCGCGGTATCGACGATCCACGATTGGAGGCTGGCGCTGGCGACAGGCCCGCGGGGATGCAGGAGCCAGAAGCCGGCTGGTGCACAACCGCCACAAAGTAGCGGGAGCGCCGTCGCGAGGCGGAAAGCGCGCCTCAAGGTGTTTCAACCAAACTGAGTGACCTCGTTAAATGAACAGGGCGATGGATCCCCGTCGCCTCCTTCATGTCGCGAACACCCTATGACGAAGCGGCATGGCTGAATAGCGTGTGAGCCGCGCTACACGGGAACGTTAAATGCCTTGAAAACACTCATAAGTTGTAAGGCAACCCGTCAAGAGTTTGTACATAGGACAAGGGCCCAGCGTTTCCGCCGGGCCCCTGCGTTCTGTGCTGTAACAGATCACTGGTTTGCGGGGACAGGATTTGAACCTGTGACCTTCAGGTTATGAGCCTGACGA
>CAXTOD010000026.1:0-17374 GCA_964245705.1 uncultured Acetobacteraceae bacterium | reverse complement strand
CTCGACGGGCTGGCGATGGCGCTCCGCGACGGCAGCCCGCGGCCGATGCGCGGACGGCTGGTGCGGGCGATCGGCACCGTGCTGCGCGCGGTGATGCCGGGCGCGCGGGTGGGCGAGCTGTGCCGGCTGGACGATCCGGGGCTGCCGCAGCCGCTGATGGCCGAGGTGGTCGGGCTCGACGGCGACGAGGTGGTGCTGGCGCCGATCGGCGACGTGCGCGGGCTGTCGATCGGCGCGGAGGTGGTGGCGACGCGCGACGTGCTGCGCGTGCCCTGCGGCGCCGGCGTGCTCGGGCGGGTGCTGGACGGGCTCGGGCAGCCGCTCGACGCGGGCACCGCCGGACCGCTGGAAGGCTGCATCATGCGGCCCTGCGAGGCGCCGCCGCCCGACGCGCTGAGCCGGGAGCTGGTGGAACGGCCGCTGCCGCTGGGCCTGCGGGCGATCGACGGGCTGCTGACCTGCGGCGAAGGGCAGCGGATCGGCATCTACGGCGAGCCGGGCGGCGGCAAGTCGACGCTGCTGGCGCAGCTGGTGCGCGGCGCGGCGGTGGACGTGGTGGTGGTCGGGCTGATCGGCGAGCGCGGGCGCGAGGTGCGCGACTTCATCGAGAACCAGATTTCCGGGGACGCGCGGGCGCGGACGGTGCTGGTGGTGGCGACGTCGGACCGTCCGGCGGTGGAGCGGATGAAGGCGGCGATGACGGCGACGGCGATCGCCGAGGGCTTCCGCGACGAGGGCCGGCGCGTGCTGCTGGTGATGGACAGCGTCACCCGCTACGCCCGTGCCCTGCGCGAGATCGGGCTGGCCGCGGGCGAGCCGCCCACGCGTCGCGGCTTTCCGCCGTCGGTGATGGCCGAGCTGCCGCGGCTGATGGAGCGCGCCGGTCCCGCGGCGCGCGGCTCGATCACGGCGTTCTACACCGTGCTGTTCGAGGGCGACGGCGCCGGCGACCCGGTGGCCGAGGAAACGCGCGGCATCCTGGACGGCCACATCATCCTGTCGCCGAAGCTGGCCGCGAGCGGGCATTATCCGGCGATCGACGTGCTGAGCAGCCGGTCGCGCGTCATGGAAGCGGTGGCCGGTTCGCGTCACCGCGCCCTGGCACGGCGGCTGCGCGACCTGCTGAGCCGGCATGCCGAGATCGAGTTCCTGGTGCAGGTCGGCGAGTACCGCAAGGGCGTGGACGCCCTGAACGACATGGCGCTGGAGCGGATCGAGGCGATCCGCGCCTTCCTGCGCCAGGGGTCTGAGGACCATACCGGCTTCGCGGAGATGCTGGCGCATCTCGAGCGCCTGGCCGCGTGACGGGCCGGACGCGCGACGGATGCCCGCACCGGAACGCCGTGCCGACCGGATGAGGCTGCTGGCGCGGGTGGAGGTGGCGCGGGAAACCCGGTGCCGCGCCGCGGTGAAGGCGGCCGAGGCCGGGTGTGCCGCGGCGGACGCGTCGGCGGACGCCGCGACGGCTCGTGCGGCGGAAGCGCGACGCGATCGGCAGACCGTGCTGCGGCAGGACTACCAGGCGATGCTGGGGGTCCAGTCCTCGCTGGACGTCCAGGCGCTGCGCGCCGTGGAACAGCAGATGGCGGCACGTCAGCATGAGGCGGCCGCGCGGCAGCAGGATGCGGAACGGGCCGCACGCCAGGCACGAACGGCGCTCGACGAGGCGCGAAAGGCGCTCCGGCTGGTGTCGCAGCGGAGCCTGCGGCGCAACCAGCTGGCCGACACGTTGCGGCGGGCGGATGCGCTGGCGGCCATGGCGGCTGAAGAGGACGCCGTTGCCGACGAGCTGATGGACCGCGTCGGCGCGAGGCGGGCGTGACGGGCGCGTCCGTCGCGAGCCCGCTGGTCCTGCCCGTGATCTCCCGCACGGAGGCGGACCGGCTGAACCGCATCGCGCGCTGGCGCATCCCGCTGCCGCTGGCCGGGAACGAGGCGTACTCGCTGCATCGGCTGGAGCGCGAGGCGCCCGAGCCGGCGCGGCCGGCCGACCGGCTGCTGGTCAGCCTTTCGATCGGCGACGACCCGCTCCGGGCGACGATGCCGCAGCCGCTGCTGGTCGACCTGGTGCGCTCGCTCGACCCGAAGCTGCAGCTCAGCCCGCTGCCGCCGCCCGACCTGATGGCCCTGCTCCTGGAGGCGGTGCTGCTGCCGCTTCTCGACGTGATCGAGCGCAGCTCCGATCGTCCGATCTCGCTGCACGAGGTGGCGGCGGCGCCGGACGCGGGCGTCGGCGCGCGCCTCCTGGTCGGGCTGCGCGGCCCGGGCCTGCATCAAGAACTGACGGTCGACGCGACGGTCGAGGCGATCGACCGCCTGCTGCTGGCCTGGCCGATCGGGCAGCGCCCGCTCGAGGCGCTTCCGGTCGGGGCGGTCCTTCTGGCGGGCAGCACGGTCCTGCCGTTACGCCTCCTGCGGTCGCTGCGTGCCGGCGACGCGGTCCTGTTGCAGGACCAAGCGGCGACGCTGTCGCCGGATGGCGTGCCTTCCGTCATGCGCCTGGTCGTGGCAGACACGCTTCATGCGCGCGTGCGCGTCGTGCAGGATGCGCGCGTGCACGTCGCGCAGGATGCACGCCTGCGGGTCGTGCGGGCGCGCTGGAGTCTCGACGCAACGCTGCAGCCGACCACACGGGCGGGCCAGACCTTGAGCGACAATGCAACTCCCGATCCGGACGACGCGGCGCCGGCGGTGAACGATCTCGACGAGATCCCGGTCCGGCTCGTGTTCGAGGCGGCGCGGCTCGAGCTGTCGCTCGGCGCGCTGCGCCAGCTCGGTGCCGGTTCGGTGCTCGACGTCGACACGGTGCCGGGCACGGTGCGCATCCTGGTCAACGGGCGGCGCATCGGGGACGGCGAGCTGGTCAGCGTCGACGGCCGAGCGGGCGTGCGCATCACCGCCTTCGCGCCGGGTCTCGACGGGGACTCGGTGCCGTGAACGACGCGATGCCCAACGTCGTCGAGCTGATCGTCGGGATCACGTCGCTGGGCTTCCTGTCCTTCGTCGCGGTGACGATGACGTCGTTCATCAAGATTTCGGTGGTGCTGTTCCTGCTGCGCAACGCGCTCGGCATCCAGCAGACGCCGCCGAACCTCGTGCTGTACGGGATCGCGTTGCTGCTCACCAGCTACATCATGGCCCCGGTGGTGCACAACGCCTACGTGCTGGCGCTGGGCGACCACCAGTCGATGACCAGCTTCAGCGACTACGCGGCCGCCATGGAACGCGCGTCGGGACCTGCCAAGGCGTTCCTGCTGCGCTTCACCAGCCAGGGCGAGCGCGAGTTCTTCACCAGCGCCACGCGCAGGGTCTGGGGGCCGGACGCGCACATGGACGTGACGTCGGACGACCTGATCGTGGTAATACCGGCCTTCGTGCTGTCGGAACTGCGGCGCGCCTTCGAGACCGGGTTCCTGCTCTACCTGCCCTTCATCGCGGTCGACCTGGTGATCACGGCGATCCTGATGGCGATGGGGATGTCCTCGGTGTCGCCGACCACGATCTCGGTTCCGTTCAAGCTGTTCCTGTTCGTCGCCGTGGAAGGATGGACGCGGCTGATCCACGGGCTCGTGCTCGGCTATGCGAGCTAGCGCGGGCGCGACGCATGGAGCAGGACGCGCTTGTCGACCAGCTGCACTCGATGCTCGGCATCGTGCTCTACATGGCGCTGCCGCCGCTGGTCGCCGCGGTGGTGGTCGGGCTGCTGGTCGGCGTGATGCAGGCGGTGACGCAGATCCAGGACCAGTCGCTGCCGCTCGCCTTCAAGCTGCTGGTCGTCATGGCGATCCTGGCGCTGGCCGG
Organism: uncultured Acetobacteraceae bacterium; assembly: GCA_964245705.1. Taxonomy (GTDB): domain Bacteria; phylum Pseudomonadota; class Alphaproteobacteria; order Acetobacterales; family Acetobacteraceae; genus Lichenicola. The sequence continues at coordinate 13,573 of CAXTOD010000026.1, read as the reverse complement.
TCCGCTGCTGACGGTGCCGCTGGTGCGCGAGGCGACCGCGGTGTTCGACAATTTCCCGCTGATGACGCGATGACGGTCACGGCGCCGCAGCACGACGCGCTGGCGCAGCTGCAGCCGGTGCTGGAGGTGACGCGGCGCTGGCTGATCGCCTACGCCATCCTGCTGGCGAGGCCGATGGCGATCCTGTCCATCAATCCGGTCTTCACCCGCGTCGAGCTGTCCAACCTGCTGAAGGGCGTGATCGCCACGGGGCTGATCTTCCCGATGTGGCCGGTGCTCGTCGACATGCTGCGGCACGAGAACCCCGGCATGCTGTCGCTGCTGCTGATCATGATCAAGGAGGCGCTGGTGGGCGCCGCGATCGGCCTGCCGCTCGGGCTGCCGTTCTGGGGATTGCTTGCGGTCGGCGACGTGGTCGACCAGCAGCGCGGGGCCACGCAGGGAAGGCTGAACGATCCGGCCGGCTTCGGCGACATGTCGGTCACCGGCACGCTGCTCCTGTTGTGCGGGATCATGATCCTGGTGTCCGGCGGACGCCTCGACGTCATCGCCGACACGCTCTACACGTCCTGGGGCGTGTGGCGGCCGCTGGAAATGCTGCCGATGCCGGGGCACCAGGCCGCGGCGCTGGCCCTCCACCTGCTCGACCAGCTCGAGGCGGTCGCGCTGAGCCTGGCGATGCCGCTGATCCTGGTGATGATGCTGAGCGACGCGGCCATGCTGCTGACCGCGCGGATCGCGCCGCAGCTGCGCATCGACGACCTGTCGATGGGCGTGCGCAACCTCGTGTTCTTCATCTTCATGCCGCTCTACGCCGGGTTCCTGCTGCTCTACGGCGCGCGGAACGAGAGCCACATCGACCAGAGCCTGCGCATCCTGGCGCCGGTGCTGGCGCCGTCGGCGACCGGCAAGGCGGTCGAGTAGCCATGGGCGGGAGCAGCGAGGACAAGAGCCTTCCGGCCTCGGCCAAGAAGCTGCGCGACGCCCGCAAGAAGGGCCAGGTCGCGAAGAGCAAGGATTTCGTGAGTGCCTGCGTCACCCTGGCGGCCATCGGCTTCGTCGTGATGCAGTGGGATAGCATCGCGGCCCGGTTCACCGTGCTGATCGACCGCACCGGCGAGCTGTCGGACAAGCCGTTCTCCGTGTCCCTGCCGCTCATGACCTCGCAGATCGCCGAGGCCGCCGCCCTGATCGTGGGGCCGCTTCTGGTGTTCCTCGTGCTTGCGGCCATGCTGTCCAGCGTGATCTCGACCGGAGGCCTGGTCCTGTCGCTCGACCCGCTGCTGCCGAAGCTGCAGAAGCTGAACCCGGCGGAAGGGGTGAAGAAGATCATCTCCGTCAAGGGGCTCATCGAGGTCGTCAAGAGCCTGTTCAAGCTCGTCCTGGTTGGCGCGGTCGGGTTCGGCGTCATCCGCGCCTCGCTGCAGGGCCTGGTCGACCTGCCGTCGTGCGGCCTGGGCTGCACCGGCTATGTCCTGCGTGGCTCGATGCTGCCGCTGGCCGCGGCGGGCTGCGTGATCTTTCTCGTGTTCGGCGCCGGCGACATGGCCCTGCAACGCTGGCTCTTCATGCGCGACCAGCGGATGAGCCACACCGAGAAGAAGAACGAGCACAAGAACAGCGAGGGCAACCCGCTGATCAAGAGCGCACACAAGCGGGAGCGGCGCGAAGCGGCCAACAAGCGCGCCGGCCTCAACCAGGCGACGTTCCTGTTGACCGGTGCCCGCATCGCGGTGGCGATGCGGTATTCCTCGACGGATACGCGCGTGCCGATGTCGGTTGCCCGCGCGGAAGCCGACGACGTCACCCGGTTCGTGCAGGACGGGCGCCGCTTGAAGCTGCCGGTGCTGCACGATCCGGACATCGCGCGCACGCTGTTCGACAAGGTGGCGGTCGGGCACACGATCCCGCGCGAGCTGTTCCAGCCCGTCATCATGTGCATGAAGCGGCTAGGGATGCTCAATGGCTGACGGGGATGATGTCAAGGGGAACTGCTTCTCACGACGTTGCAGCCTTGACAGGATGCCGTTTCCCTGTGATGCGTTCGCGCAGCATTGCGATCTCCATCGGCTGGAACGACCCATGCAAGGATTGGTGGGATGAGCGGGACGCTTGATGTCAACGGGCTGCAGGGCAACCGGCTCCAGGACGGTTCGGGCTCGCAATCATCCGGATCCGTGATGGCTGCCGAGATCAGGCAGTTCGAGGCCGAGATCGAGAAGCTCCTGCAGGAACTGGAAGCGGGCCAGCAGGGTGCCGGACAGCCGGGAGCCGGCTCGCAGGTTCCGGACCAGCAGGCCCAGGGCTCGCCGCAAGCGCCCGCGAACGCGTCTGCAGGCGGAGCCAGCAGCCCGTCCGGATCCTCCGGCGCCGCTGCGTCAGCGACGGCGGCTGACGCGCCTCAGCAGCCCTCACCGGTCGCGGGTGCGAATGCGCCGGGCGTCGCGTCCCCGGCGTCCGCCACGTCGGGAACGCCGACAACCTCGGCAGGAAGCGGCCCGAACGCGATCCAGATCACGAACACCACAAACGAGCCGATGACGATCGGCAAGTTCAAGAACGGCGAGTCGACGACCAACCCTTCGACCGAGATCACCTTGCAGCCGGGCCAGAAGGGAACGCTGCGCTACCAGAACGGCGAGGCCGGCTACGCCGCCAAGGCCGATGCGAGCGGAAACTTCCAGCCCAACGCCAGCCGGCTGGAATACGAGGCGGATGCCGACGGGCGGATGAAGTATCCGGACGTCAGCTACATAGACGGCCGCAACGCGTCGATATCGCTGACCGACGGAAGCGGGCTCAACAAGGGTGACGACAAGAGCATCGCGGCCGGGGCACCGGCCGGCGCCGTGCAGACCGATGCCGCCGGCGACAAGACGATTGCCGGGTACTACGACGGCTCGATCGCGCAGATGCAGGCCGGTGCGGACTACATGCAGAGCCAGCTCGGAACCGGCGGTGCCTACCTGCATCCGAACGACGACACCCTGCCGGCGGGGCAGAACCCGATGAGCGGGACCCAGAGCAACACCCTGTACGCGGATTTCGGCAACGCGTGACGCGGCTCCCTGGGTGTTCGCGGCCGGGATGAACCCAGGCATGCGCGCCCACGCCGACCGGCGATGGGATCGACGCACTGCACACACCAACCGCAGTCGCCGAAGTCCGGACGGGTTATGCATGCGGTCCGTCCTTTACTGCCGCCGATGCCACGAGCTGGCCCGAAGGCAGCGGCCGGCGCTGGTGTGACGGCGCCAATGATGCGGCCGGCCGGACGCTTCGGGCCGACCAGCCGCTTGTGTGACCAGTAGTCGTCAGGTCATCCCGCCGATCTCCTGCACCAACGTGGTCGCAAACCGGAATGGAGGCCGTACCGTCAGGAGGCGCGACGAAACGCTGCCGCTGCATCCGGAGCGCTTGCCGCGACATGCCGCTGCACCAGGTGGTCCAGATACAGTGCGGAGGTTTCCAGGGAAACCGCAATTCCTGCCGCGATCGGTTCGAGCAGATCCGGCTTCAGCCGCAGCGTCGGTGCGATCACGCCCTCGCTCCAGTCGCGGCCGTGCTCCTCGTCGCACTCCATGTGCACGTGCACGAATTCCAGCTCGTGGCGGGTCAACCCGAGCCGCGTCAGGCCCTCCCCCATCGCCTGGAGCCGGTGCAGCGCCATGACCTCGGTGACGTAAAGGGAGCCGATCATGCTCCAAACGTCGAGGTGGTAGCCATAGTGGAAGGTCAGCGTGCGGTCGATCCGGCTGGGATGCTCGGGAAAGCGAAGCTCGCCTGCCCTCGACCTCAGCGCGCCCATCAAGCGACGCATCAGGTCGGCGTGCGGCACCGGCAGCTGCTCGTCGTCGATGTTGCGCTGCAAGGCAGCGCGTGCCTCGTCACACACCTGCGCCGGCATCGCCCGTTCGACCATCGGCAGGAAGGCGGGAAAGCCGCGGTTCTCCAGCATGAAGGTGGCGAACTGGTCGAGCGAGGCGTCCTTCGCCAGCACGTCATACCAGCGATGCCCGTGCGCGCGGTGCGACAGGATCAGGTCGTCCAGTGCTCGACCGGCTGGCTGCCGAAGGCCTGGACCAGGGCGTCGGCGCGTTCCCGCTGCGGTTCCCACCAGCGGCGCAGCGCGGCCGCGTCGCCCGGGTCGAGCGGGTCCGACTCCATGCTGGCGGCGCAACGTTCAAGAAGCTTCGGGTCCGTGTCGACGGTCATGACGATGCTTCCTTGTGCTGAGGTCAGCCGCATCGTGTGTGAACGATCCGGCCTGGGTGGGACGTCAGGTTTCCGTTCGGGCCTGTCCGTGATCCACCGGACAGTGCGGGGGTTCGAAGTGCTGCTGGCACAGGCGCAGGCGTCGGGCGTGCAGCACCATCGCGGTGCCCAGCACCAGCTGCACCAGGCTGCGCCAGACATCCTCCCACCGGTCCCGCACCGCCAGCAGGGCGAGCAGCGGCAGATGCAGCATCGGGCGCTGCGTCCGGACACGCGGAACGAGCAGGCAGGACCCGCGGTTGGGCACCGAGCGGGTGTGCGCGGCCGACGAAACGCAGTCGTAGCGATGCAGGACCTCGCGCGCCGCGATGCGCATCGTCACCAACGCCACCGCCTGCGCCGGACACGGCCGGTTGCCGGCGACGCCGGACGGGATGAAGGTGGCGTCCCGGCCGTTCAGCCGCTCCCAGCGCGACGGGTCGAACAGATCCGGATCGGCAAAGCCGCTGCGCTGGTAGTCGGCATGGTTGAAGCAGAGCACCGAACCCTTGGCGATCGTCGTGTTCCCGTTCACGACGATCTCGTCCGAGGCGATCCGGTGCGCAATGCCGAACAGCGGGTACTGGCGCAGCGTCTCGTTGATCACCGCGTCGAGGTAGCCGTCGTCGTCAAGATCTGCGAGCAGCCTCCTCCGCACCTTCGGATGCCTTGCCACCGCCATCAGCAGGTGGGTCATGGCTTCCGACATCTGCACGATCGCGGTGTTGAAGAACACGCCCTGCAGGTAGAGCGCCTGGGCGCGCGTCGAGCCGAGGCGGGGCAGCAGCGACGCGGCAGCGCCCTGCTCCACCTTGTCCACCAGGAAGTCGGTGAGCCGGTCGCGACGGTCCATGTGCCGCAGGCCGCAGCACTTGAGCGCGGTGGCGATGTCGTCGGCGTTGGCGACGATCAGCGCGCGCGCCGCCTCCGGGCACGGTTTGCCGAACACCAGTTCGTAGTAGAACTCGGCCCAGATCGGCATCATCAGGTCGCGCAGCCGGACCAGCCGGGTCCGCTGCGGTCCGGCCTGCCGAAGCACCCGCGCGGCGCAGCGCGCGGCCAACGACTCGAAGGCGGCCCGCGACACCGCCAGGAGGCGGCGGGTGGCCCGTGCGACCTCCTCGTAGCGCGGCCCGGTCTCAAGGTGCTCCTGGTGGAGCTCAGGTCCCGGCGACAGCCAATACCAGAACAGGTCGGACAGCGCCGCACCCCTGCTGCGCCCGTTGGCCGCAGGATGGGCGTAGACGGCACGGAACCACGTCGCGTCCACCTGCGGACCGGGGATGGAGATCCCTTCGCGGCCGTTGACGCGGGTGAAGATGCGCATCCTGAGCGCCAGCACCGCCCGTGGCAGCCAGAACGGAGTGGCGGCGACCAACGACAGCGCCGACAGGACACCGAACGACATGATCAGGCTCCCATCCGCGTGCGGCGCAGCAGGCCGCGCTCCGGGTCGCGCGGGGTGCGGCAGCCGCACAGCGACAGCGCGCGGGCGAGCTCGTCCTTCAGCGTGTCCAGAACCTGGCCGACGCCGTTCGCGCCGCCAAGCGTCAGCGCCCACAGCACCGGCCGGCCGATCGCGACGGCATCGGCGCCCGACGCCAGCGCCTTGACCACGTCGGTGCCGCGCCGGATGCCGCCGTCGAGCAGCAACGGCAGCCGTCCCGCCGCCGCGTCGGCGACTGCCGGCAGCAGGTCGAGGCTGGCCGGCACGGTGTCGAGCTGCCGTCCGCCGTGGTTGGACACCATCAGCCCGTCGACGCCGCAGTCGATCGCCTGCCTGGCGTCGTCGGGGTGCATGATCCCCTTCAGCACGATCTTCAGCGCCGTTCTGGCGCGCAGCCACTCGATCTCGCGCCAGGACGAGGCGGTCGAGAAGACGATGTTCCACACCGGCCCGGGCATCCCGTCGGCCCTGGGCTCGCGCATGTTCTCGCAGACGAGGCCCTCGGGAAGCGCGTGGAAGCCGTGGCGCAGGTCGCGGCCGCGCTGCCCGAACACGGGCGAGTCCACCGTCACCACCAGCGCACTGCATCCGGCGGCCTCGACGCGGCGCACGACCGCTTCGGTGAAGCCGAGGTCGGGCTGGACGTAGAGCTGGAACCAGAGCCGGCCTCCGGCTGCCTGTGCCACCGCCTCGACCGGCTCAGTCGCCGCCATGCTGAGGATCATGACGGTGCCGGCCGCCCGTGCCCCGCGCGCGGTCGCGCGCTCGCCTCCGGGATGGGCCAGACGGTGGAACGCGGTCGGTGCCACCAGCACCGGCATCGACACGAGTTCGCCCAGAAGCTCGGTTGCCAGCTCCGGTGGCCCTGCGCCGCGCAGCACGCGCGGCACCAGACCGAGGCGGCGAAACGCGGCCTCGTTCTCCGCCAGCGTCGCCTCGTCGTCGGCGCCGCCGGCGAAATAGTCGAACACGGCGGGCGGCAGGCGCCGCCGCGCTTCCGCTTCCAGCGCGCCAGGCGATAGGAGGCCCGGATCCGGCACGGCCGGATCCCCGAGTCCGTCCGGCCTCGCCGGGATCGTGCAGGCGCCGGACACCACCCGTCGCCTCAGGCGGCCACGTCGACGCGGAACCGCTCGACCTCGCAGGCGAGGAACGCCTCGAGCGGGCGGCAATGCATCTCGCGGTCCCACTCGTTCTCGAGGTTCTCGGTCACGTGGTGAGTGGACACCAGCGCGCGCCGGTCGTAGCGGCGCACCACCGGGTGCAGGTACTGGCCTTCCTCCGACCGAAGGGCGTCGTCCTGCGCGATCCGGGTCACGGTGATGTCGAACGGGTCGACCTGGTCGTGGTGCGGCCCGTATTCGAGGGTGACGACGAAGTAGCAGCCGGACCCGGCGAAGCCGATCTCGTGCGCGTAGTCAACCGGTACCTCCTCGTAGTAGCGGACGCTGCCGTCCGGGCGCACGTCGAGCACGTCGCACAGGACGCCGAACTGCTGCCACAGCGCCGAGGTGCGGTTCACCCGCTCGATCACCGCCCGCATCATCGCCTGCGCCCCCGGCGCAAGCTCGCGGTGCGGCCAGGTGGCGCCGTGATACTTCGCTTCCAGGATGCGGTGCAGCGCGCGCACGCCGTAGCGGAAGCCGTGGATGAAGCCGCTGGTAGACTTCTTGTAGTCGCGCGCCTGCATCAGCGTGCCGGCGAAGTACAGGTCGGGAACGTTGACCGACTCCCATTCGCAGGTTTGTGCCGGGAACCGGTCCCGCACCACAAGCTCGGGCCGGATTTCGGAAGCGAAGATCGAGTCGTCGAAGCGGAAGCCGGTGCACAGGATCACGCGGTCGTACTGCAGGTCCTTCTTTACCTCGCCGGCGCGGGAGAAGCTGAAGGTCACGCGGTAGGTGCCGCCGTCGTGGCTGATGCCCACGATGCTGCCGTCCAGCACCGCGTTCTGCGACTTCAGCTGGTACGTGTCGAGCATGTTGTTGTTCACCGCGCGCAGGTGCCCGACATAATGCGTGCGCCACGCGAACTTCACCGGGCTCGGTCCGGCAACGTGGATCACCGCCGCGGTCTCCATCAGCCCGTCGGCGGTCTCGAAGGCGGAGTTGCCCTTGCCGACGATTAGCACGCGCTGGTCGACGAAGTCCTGCGGGTCGACCGACACGTTCGCGTACAGCTCGGCGGTCTCGATGCCGGGAATGACCGGGATGTTCGGGACCGGCACGCCGGTGGCCACCACTAGGCGCTTCGCATGATACGTCCGGCCCCGATCGTCGGTAACCACGAAGTCCCCGTCTCGCATGATCCGGGTCACCCGCGTGTCGTGCCGGATGCGCAGGTTCCAGTTCCGGGCGAAGTCGGCGAGGTAGCGTACCATCTCGCTCGCCGGCGGGAAGTAGCGGGGCGTGTAGCGGGTGAACAGCAGCTCCGGGTCGTCGGACAGCAGCGAGTTCCAGTCCATCCGGAGGTTCAGCTCGCGATCATCGGTGCCGGTATGGGGCTTGTTGATCGAGATCAGCTGTCCGTGCCTGGGATATTGCTGGAACGAGGTGCCGGGCCTGGAGCCGGCCTCGAGAATCAGGTAGTCGCGCCCGGCCTGTTGGAGGCAGTAGCCGAGCTGCAGTCCGGCGGGGCCGGCTCCGATGATCAGCGTGTCCATCGACTTGCGGCTCCAGTCTGGAAGGAAAAGGTTCCGTTGGCGGTCAGGCGGGCGCGAGCGCGGCCTGGCGGACCTGCCGCAGGTGCTGCGCCACCCGGGGGATGGTCAGGGCGGTGCTGGCGACCGCCATCAGCAGCAGCGCGGTGAAGGCCTGGTCGCTGATGATGCCGCGATCGACCAGGACGTTGGCGAAGATGATCATGATCAGCGCCTTGGTCTGCAGCAGCCAGCCGATCACGGCGGCATCGCCCCGGTTCCAGCCGAGCAGGCGCGCTGCGACGCGTATGCCGGCGAGCTTGCCGCCGACGGATGCCAGCAGCAGGACCGCCGCGGCGGCGAACACCGTGGCCGAGCCGACCTGCCAGCTGGTCTTCAGCCCGGTGCTGAGGAAGAACACCGGCATCGCGGTCAGCAGCACGGTGTGCCGGAACGAGGCCATCCGCTTGCTGTCGAACCAGTCGGCGTCGAGCACCAGTCCAGACAGGAAGGCGCCCACCATGAAGTGCAGCCCGCACCAGTCGGCCAGGAAGCCGTTGCCGGCGAGCCAGACCAGTGCCGCGTACCACCGGTCACGCTCCGGGATGCGCGCCATCAGCCGGCGCATCGCGATTGCAGCCAGCGCGAAGCCAAGCAGGAAGCTCCCCTGCCGGCCGACGCGGTGCCAGTCCAGCAGGATCAGCGCCAGCACGCCCCAGATCGCCACGTCGTCCAGGCTGGCATAGCGCAGCGCGCGCTGGCCGAGCGGCTGGTGCAGCAGATCCAGCTTCTCCATGAACAGCACCAGGATCGGCAGCGCGGTCACGGCGCAGGCCATGCCGATGCCGAGCACGAACTGCCAGGACGCGGCCCTCGGCCCGATCCAGCCCGGACCCATCAGCAACGCTCCGGCGCCGAGGGTCCCGAGCAGCAGCGGCGTGCCGAGCGCGAAGCCGGCGGTGATCGCGGTGTCGCGCCGGTGCGACCAGGCCTGGCGGAGGTCGAGCTCGACGCCGGCACTCCAGACGAAGATCATCACCGCCCAGGCGGCGATACCGTTCAGCGCGCCCAGGACGTCGGGCGGGAACACGGCGCGGTAGGCGCCCGGCAGCGCAGCACCCAGGATGCCCGGCCCAAGCAGGATGCCGGTGACGATCTGCACCACCACCAGCGGCGCGTAATGGTCGATCCGGGCGAGCCGCCAGACCAGGTAGGGGACCGTGAAGATCGCCAGCATCGCCAGCAGAAAGGCTTCCGACCCGCTCATGCCATCTTCCCGATCCCGGTTCGCTGGCGACGACGGTCCGGCGCACCGGGTTATTCCGCGTTACGCGAAATTCTTTCATGAATGTCGCCCGGTCGGGGCACTGCGATCAGCGCAACGAGTCCGCTGCCATCGATCCCGGGGCGAAGGTGTCGGCGGGATGCATCGGCGTCAGCCGGTAGGCGCCGGCGGGCTGGACCACGAAGTCGTGGCAGTAGCCGCCGCCGATCAGGTCGTAGAAGAACTGGCTGCCGCCGATCACCGCCGGAACGGAAGGCAGCGCGAACATGGTGGCGTGGCCGAACTTCCACAGCCGCCCGTCCTCGTCCCAGGCCTCGCTGTAAAGCGCGAGCCAGGTGTCCTCGTCGAGAAAAAGCCGGCGGCGCGGCGCCACGTGGTGCTGGCCAGGGGCCAGCGTGCCCTCGACCACCCAGACACGGTGCAGTTCGTAGCGCAGCTGGTCCTGGTCGGCGTGAAGCGGGCCCATCGCCTGCCGCCCGTCACGCATGGCCAGCCGGTTGTTGTTGTAGGGCACGAACATCTCGCGCTTGCCCAGCAGGCGGAACGCGTACCGGTCCTGGCCGCCAAAGAACAGGTAGTAGTCGTCGAGCGACTCGTAGCCGTTCGCGTCGGGATCCGGCGTGTCGTAGGAGAGGGATGGCGCGCGCCTGGCCCGGTGCTCGCCCGGCAGGTAGCGCCAGGCGACGAACGGGTCGGCGGCGTCGTCCAGCGGCTGCCAGGCGATGTAGCCCTCGCCGACGCGCGACGCCGGCGCGTCCTGCAGGCGGCGCGTCTTGAAGTAGTAGCGCCCGATGCTGTCCGGCGTGGCGTCCGGCGCGTAGAACGGGAAGTCGGTGACCTCGCGGTAGCCGGCGGTCTGCTCGATGCTGCCATCGCCGGATGCGACAAAGGTGGCGACATGGGCTTCGCGCGCCGCCCCCCAGAAGGCAAGCAGGTGGTTCCATACCGCTTCCGCGCCGTCGGCCGGGATCGGGAACGAGAACGGGACGCCTCCGGCAGCACCGCGCACGCCGGTGGCAATGCCGGTGCCGGCCGGCCCGGCTCGGGTGGCGTTGCGCGCCACGGCATCGTACACCGATTGCGGGAACGCAGCGGTGCGACGGGTGGCGAAGATCCGCATGCGGTAGTCGGGGTAGCGGCGGAACAGCGCCAGCGCGCCTTCCGGCAGCTCGGCGGCGTAGCGGGACGCATTGCCGGCGTCGATGGTAAACAACGGATGGTCGTCTGCGAACGGATCGCGCCACAGCGGCGCGTGGCTGCCCGGCGGGTCCGCCAACCCGCCCGTCCAGGGCGGGATCGTGCCGGCGGCGTTGCCCGCGCGCTCCGCGCCGAGCGGGGTCAGGCGGTCACGCAGCGCTGCCGCCGACGGGATTGCGGCCTCGGCCGACCCTCCCGGCGGCAGCCGCAGCAGCGCCAGGACCAAGACTGCCAGCCGCATGGCCTTTCACCGAACCTGCCCTGATGCCAGCCATGGCACGGGCGGGCGTGCCAGAAGGCTGGACGAGGGGCATGACGCATCCGGCCGGCGGCCCGGGACATGCGGACGCGGTCCCGTGGGCCGGCACGGCGCAGCTGCTCGGCTGCTGCGGCCTCACCGGTTGTCTCGTGCTTGGGCTGACGCCGCGCCACGCCTGGGGCGCGTCGCTCGGCACGGTCGAGGGGTTCGACGTCCGGCTCGACACCACGCTGCGCTTGTCGCTGGCCGCGCGGGTGGAGCCGCGCAACCAGTCGCTGCTGGCCGACCCCAACGCCGACGACGGAGACCGCGCCTTCTCCCCAGGCCTGATCTCCGAGCGGGTCGATGTGGCCTCGCGGCTCGACATCAGCCGCGGCGACCTCGGCGTCGAGCTGAGCGCCGATGGCTGGTACGACGCCGCCTACAACCGGGCCGATGCGGACCGGTCCTTTGCCACCTTCAATCCCCTGTCGGTGCCGGTGGGCGGGTTCCCTGCCGAAACGCAGCGGCTGCTGGGGGCGAACGGTCGAGCTGGACGAAGCCTACCTTCACGACAGGCTGGAGGTTGCGGGCGTGCCGGTCAGCCTGCGGATCGGCCGGCAAACGCTGTTGTGGGGCGAAAGCCTGTTCTTCGCGGGCGACGGGATCGCGGCCGGGCAGGCGCCGGTGGACCTGATCAAGTCGGCAAGCCAGCCGCTGGTGGAGGCGAACGAGCTCTACCTGCCCGTGACGCAGGCGGTGCTCCGCGTGGCGATGCCTGCCGACCTGTCGATCGAGGCCTATGACCAGTTCGAGTGGCGGCGGGACCGGATCCCCGGCGTCGCCAGCTACTTCAGCACGAGCGACATCCTCGATGCCGGCGGCGAACGCGTGCTGACGCCGGATGGCGGCAGCCTGTCGCGCACGGCGGACCGCATCCCGTCCGGCTTCAAGCAGTTCGGCGTGGCGCTGCGCCGCGACACCGACACGCTCGACCTGGGGATGTACGCCCTGCGCTACGCCGCCAAGTCGCCGGAACCGGAGCTGGGTGCGGTCCCCGGCAGCTACCGGCTGGCCTATCCGGCGGGCATCGACCTGTTCGGCGCGAGCGCCAGCAGCTACCTCGGCGACGACACGCTGTCGGGCGAAGTGTCGCTGCGCCGGCACCTGCCGCTGGCGAGCCGGTTCCAGCCGCTGGCACCGGCCACGCCGGGACAATCCGGCGGCGCCGTCGCGGCCGGCTTCGCGACCGGGCAGGTTCTGCAGGCGCTGGCGTCGTATGAGCGGCAGCTTCGGCCGGGCATGCTCTGGGACGCGGCGGTGCTGCGGGCGGAAACGGCGGCAACCGAGCTGCTCGCAACCGAGTCCAGCTCGACCAACCGGCTGCCGGGCACCACGCGCTTCGCGCTGGCTGTGCAGGCGGTGTTCACGCCCACCTACTACCATCTGGCGCGCGACCTCGTGCTGGCGATGCCGGTCGGGTTCGAGATCGGGCTTGCCGGACGCTCGAGCGTCGACCCGGGGCGCGATGCCCGCACCGGCAACGTCACCCTCGGCGTCGCCGCCACCTATCGCACCGTCTGGCAGGCGGACCTGTCCTTCACGCACTACATCGGCGGTCCGGCGCTGCAGCCGCTGGAGGACCGCGATCTCGTTGCGGCGTCGCTGCAGCGGACATTCTGAGATTTGTTCATCGGGAACGAAATAGATCGTGCCGCCGGTGCGTCCTGGGCTTGAGAAGCAACGCCTGGAGCCGGCCGGCATGCGACGCCCTTCCCGCTCCGTCGGCAATGCGTCCTTGGTTGACCCTGCGTGGGCGTGAAGGCGGAGCGCGAGCGGCGCCTCGGCCGCGCGATGATCGCCGGCCTGCCGGCGTTGCGCCGCTACGCCCTCGGCCTGACGGGCAGTGCTGCGTTGGCCGACGACCTGGTGCAGGACTGCATCGAGCGCGCCCTGTCGCGCCTCGATACGCTGGAGAACGAGGACAGGATCATGCCGTGGCTGCGCACGGTCCTGTTCTCGGTGTTCGTCGACGAGCGTCGCCGGTGGCGGAACCGGGTGGCGACGGTCGAGCCGGACGTGCTGGAGATGATGGTGGATCGGTCCGCGGCGCCTGATGTGCGGGAAGAGCTGGCGCAGACGCTGCGGGCGATGGCGGCGCTCCAGCCGCAGCACCGGCAGGTGCTGTGCGTGGGGGGGGGGGAGGGACTGGGCTACCGGGACGTCGCGGAGGAACTGGCAATACCGATCGGCACGGTGATGTCGCGGCTGGCGCGGGCCCGCGACCAGTTGCGTGAGGTGCTGGGGGCGGCAACGCCCGTGGAACGGAGGAAGGGATCGTGAGCGTGCCGCCGCCCGTCACGGAGGAGGAGCTGCACGCCTTCATCGACGACGAGCTCGCCGCCCCGCGTCGCCGGGAGCTCCTGGCGCTGCTGGAGGCCGACCCGGCGCTGGCGGCCCGCGTCGCCTGCTACCGCGCCGACCGGGAACGGTTGCGCGCCGCCTTCGCCTGCC